>DATECI010000081.1:0-10346 GCA_035286985.1 Gemmatimonadales bacterium | reverse complement strand
ACACCCTCGGCATGGGCGCCATGTTCATCATCCTCCCCGCTTCGCTCACCAACACGATGGCTGCCTGGACCCTCGCCAAGCGGATGCGGCTCCTGGGCGAGGTACGGGGTCTCATCACGGTGCCCGACGCCATCGGGGCGCGCTACCGCTCGAGAGCCGCCCAGGGCCTGGCCGGCGTTGCGATCCTGGTGGCCATCGTGGGGTACATGGCCACCAATGTTCTCGCGCTCGGCCTGGTGGTGGACGCGGTCTTTGGAACCGGACTTTCGGCGGGGATCTGGATCGGGACCAGCGTCGTGCTGGCCTACTCGGCCGCGGGGGGCATGCTCGCGGGAGTGTACACCGACCTCTTCCAGGGCGTGGTCATGGCCCTGGCCTCGGTGCTGGTGTTCGGCTTCGCCCTTGCCAGCGGGGGCGGGCTGGCCGGTATCTCCCGTACCATCCTGGCGGCAGATCCGGCATTCCTCGCTCCCTGGGGCAAGCTGACGCCGCTCGCGGCCCTCTCCTTCTTCTTCGTCTTCGGGCTGGGAGCGCTGGGGCAGCCCCATGTGATCCACAAGTTCTATATGCTGCGAGACCCCCTCCGGCTCAAATGGTACCCCGCCCTGATGACTGGGGCGCTTCTGCTCACCCTGCTGCTCTACTTCGGGGTGGGTCTGGCCGTGAAGGCCGAAGTGGCCGGCGGCGGGCTCGCGCCGCTCCTGCGGGCCGACGACGCGACGCCGCAGTTCGTGCTCCGCTACACGCCGGTAGTCCTGGCGGGGATCGTCTTCTCAGGTGTTGCCGCGGCCATCATGAGCACGGTGAACTCGTTCATGAATATCGGGGCTGCCGTCGTCACCCACGACCTGCCGGTCGCGTTCCGCCGCCGGCTTTCGAACGAGCTCTTGTGGGGCCGGCTCTCCACGGTTGCGATCTCGCTGGTTGCCGCCCTGGTGGCCCAGTTCTCCGGGACCCTGGTGGCGTTCCTCGGAATCTTCGGCTGGGGACTTTTCGCCTCGACCCTGGTGCCCGCGCTCGCCATCGGGCTCAACTGGCCTGGGGCCACCCGCGCCGGCGCCCTCGCCTCGATTGTGACGGGGCTCGCGGTCACGTTGGGCTTCGAGACAGCGGCGTACTTCAGGTTCTACAGCTTCCCGGCCGGCATCACCGTGTCGGGACTCTCCCTGGTGCTGTCGCTCCTAGTCTTCTTCGGCGTCTCATGGCTCACCCGCACCCAGGCGGCTGAGGTCGACGCCGACGTTCGTCTGATCATGGAGACGTGACCGCTCGGCGGAACTGTCCGTTCGCCCGGCCTCGCGAAGGTTATCTTCTCCCCCATGACCTCGTTCCGCAACCCGCTCCTCATCCCCGTTCTGCTGGCGAGCCTTCTCCCTGTGAATACCCTCTCCGCCCAAGCCACCAAGGACCCCGCCGCCCAGACCCTCGAGCGCGCGATCCTCCAGCAGCTCATCGAAATCAATACCAGTGATTCGGCGGGCCGCACCGAGGAAGCTGCCCGGGCCATGGCCGCTCGGCTCGTCGCCGCGGGCCTTCCGGCCTCGGATGTCCGGGTCCTGGGACCCAGCCCCCGCTACCAGAGTCTCGTAGCCCGCTTCCGGGGGAGCCGGTCCGGCAAGAAACCGATCCTCCTCATGGCCCACCTCGATGTGGTGGATGCCCGGCGGGAAGACTGGTCCACCGACCCGTACCGGTTCGTTGAGCAGGACGGCTTCTACTATGGCCGCGGCACCAGCGACAACAAGGCGGGCGCCGCCATGCTCGTCGCCACCTTCATCCGGTACCGCAAAGAAGGCTTCGCACCGGATCGCGACCTCATCATGGTCCTGACCGCCGATGAGGAAACCACCGGCGAAAGCATTCGGTGGCTCGTGGCGCAGAACCGGGATTTGGTGGATGCCGACTTCGCCCTCAATACCGATGGCGGCGGCGGCGACTATCGCGATGGCAAGCCGATCCGGTTCAACGTGCAGGCCGCCGAGAAGGTCTACCAGAGCTTTCTGCTCGAGGTGCGGAACCGCGGGGGGCATAGCTCCCGGCCGATCCCCGATAACGCGATTTACCGCCTGGCCCGGGGACTCTCCCGCATCGCGGACTATCGTTTTCCCGTAGAGCTCAACGAAGTCACCAGGGCCTTCTTCGAGCGAGGCGCGGCCGCCGAGCTCCCCGCCGTGGCGGCCGATATGCGGCTCGTTGCCCGCACCGGAGATCCGGCCGCCGCCCGCCGGCTCTCGACCGGTTCGGCCTACTACAACTCGGTGCTCCGGACTACCTGCGTGGCCACCCGGCTCTTTGCCGGCCACGCCGACAACGCCCTCCCCCAGCTCGCCCGGGCCACGGTCAACTGCCGGATCCTGCCGGGACAGTCGGTGGACAGTGTGGAGGCTCGGTTGCGCCGGGTCGTAGCCGATACCGCCATTCACTTCGAGCGCGTCGCCGAGGCGCACCCCAGTCCACCGTCACCCTTGCGGCGCGACCTGATGGGCCAGGTGGAAGAGCTTGCCGCGCAGTACTGGCCCGGTGTTCCGGTGGTGCCCGAAATGTCCACCGGCGCAACCGATGGTCTGTACACCCGCAACGCAGGTATCCCGACCTACGGAGTCTCCGCCATCTTCGAGGACATGAACGACTCCCGAGCCCACGGAAAGGACGAGCGAGTCGGGGTAAAGGAGTTCCACCAAGCGGCCGAGTACTGGTACCAGCTGGTCAAGCGCTTGGCCTCTCCCCTAGCTCCCTAACCTACCCCTATGCCCCACCTCCCACTCAACCGCCGCGACTTCCTCGCCGCCAGTGCTGCTGCCGGCCTCGGTGCAGCGATCCCCCCCCCCGATCAATCTGCCACCCGCCAGCTACCACCGACCGTCTCCGAGCTTCTCTTCCGCGCCCCCCCGATCCCCCTCGTCCGCATCGGATTCGTCGGGCTGGGCGGCCAGGGCAGCGTGCATGTCGAGAACCTCCTGACCCTGGAGGGGGTGGAGATCGCCGCGCTCTGCGATATCGTCCCCGAGAAGGTCGCCGCCTGGCAGCGGAAGATCCGGGAGCTGGGCCGGCCCGAGCCGGCGGGTTATGATCGTGGTCCCCGCGACTTTGAGCGGCTCTGCGCCGAGCCGGAGCTCGACTTGGTCTTCAACGCCACCCCCTGGGAGTGGCACGTTCCGATCTCGTTGGCCGCGATGCGGAACGGCAAGCACGCCGCGACCGAAATCCCCCTGGCCTATACGGTGGACGAGTGCTGGGATTTGGTCGAGGCGGCCGAGAAGCACCGCAAGCACTGTGTGATGATGGAAAACTGCTGCTATGATCGGCTGGAGCTCCTCGGGTTGCATCTGGCCCGCCAGGGCCTTCTCGGCGAGCTGCTCCACGGCGAGTGCGGCTACGACCACGACCTTCGGGAAATCAAGTTCTCCCGCCAGGGCGAAGGGCTCTGGCGCCGGGCCCATGCCACCCGCCGGAATGGCAACCTCTATCCCACCCACGGGCTGGGCCCGATCGCCCAGGCCATGGGGATCAACCGCGGCAACCAGTTCGACTACCTGGTGTCGATGGGGGGAAATTCTCGGGGATTACAGCTCTGGCAGGCCGAGCATTTGGCGGCCGACGATCCCCGGCGCCGGGAGCGCTACGTCCTGGGCGATGTCAACGTCTCCCTGATTCGGACCGTCGCTGGCCAGACCATCTTCCTTTCCCACGACACCAACCTCCCCCGGCCCTACAGCCGCAAATATGTCCTCCAGGGAACCCGGGGCCTGGTGGAGGGATACCCTCGACGGGTCTACGTGGAAGGCCGGAGTCAACCGCATCGCTGGGATTCGGTGGATTCCTGGTTCGAGCGCTACGATCATCCCCTCTGGAAGAGCGAGAAGGTCAGAAGCGTCGCGGGGGGCCACGGTGGGATGGATTGGCTCGAGGACTGGCGCCTGATCACCTGTCTCAGGGAGGGGTTGCCGACTGACCAGAACGTCTATGACGGTGCCGCCTGGAGCGTGATCGGGCCGCTGACCGAATGGTCGGTGGCCAACCGGAGCCGCCCGGTGCGGATCCCCGATTTCACCCGAGGCCGCTGGAAGGAGACCAAGCCGCTCGGAATCATCGAGGCGTAACCCCAGCACCGCGTGCCGTATTAGCTTCCGCTTGCTCGAAACCGAGGATTCCAGGACTCAATGACCCTACCTACTCCAACCGGCGCCGCCCTTCTCCACGACCCCCGCCTGAATAAGGGCACCGCCTTTACCGCCGCCGAGCGGGATGCGCTGGGCCTCCGCGGCCTCCTGCCCCCCCGCATCCTCACCCTCGAGGAGCAAGAGGAGCGGATTCTCAGCAATTTCTACGGCAAGCCCAGCGCCCTCGAGCAATACATCTATCTCATCGGGCTCCAGGACCGGAATGAAACCCTGTTCTATCGCGTCGTCGTAGATCATCTGGAGAACCTGCTCCCCATCATCTACACCCCAACCGTCGGCGAGGCCTGCCGCACCTTCGGGCACATCTTCCGGCGCGCCCGCGGCCTTTACCTGACCGTCGAGGACCGGGGTCGGGTGGCGGACATCCTCGGCAACTGGCCTGAGCCAGGAGTGCGGATCATCGTGGTCACCGACGGCGAGCGGATTCTCGGCCTGGGTGATGTCGGGGCCTACGGGATGGGGATTCCCATCGGCAAGCTCTCTTTGTACACCGCCTGCGCCGGCATTCATCCCGCCTGGTGCCTCCCCATCACCCTCGATATGGGAACCGATAACGCCGAGATCCGGAACGACCCGTTGTACACCGGAATGCCCCGTCCAAGGATCCGGGGCGAGGCCTATCTCGCACTCCTGGATGAGTTCGTGGCGGCCGTGAATGCAGTCTTTCCCGGGGTCCTGCTCCAATTCGAGGACTTTGCCACCGGGAATGCCCTCGGACTGTTGGCCCGCTATCGGGACCGGTTTTGCACCTTCAACGACGACGTCCAGGGCACCGCGGCGGTGGCGCTGGCGGGCCTCTATTCGGCATCCCGCATTACCGGCGTTTCCGTCGCGGGCCAGCACCTCCTGTTTTTCGGCGCGGGTTCCGCCGCCACCGGTATCGCCGATCTCGTCGTGGGTGCCATGGTCGCCGAAGGCGTGCCCCCTGCCGAGGCCCGGAGCCGCTGCTGGTTCTTCGATTCCCGAGGGCTCGTGGTGCAGAGCCGCACCGACTTGGCAGCCCACAAGGTCCCCTACGCCCATGACCATCGGCCGGTCACCTCTTTGGTCGAGGCGATTCGAGCGGTCCGCCCCACCGCGCTGCTCGGGCTCTCTACCCAGGGAGGCACATTCACCGACGAAGTCCTCCGGACCATGGCCGACCTCCATGAACGCCCGGTCATTTTCGCCCTCTCGAATCCGACCTCCAAATCCGAATGCACTGCGGAACAAGCCTATCGCGCCACCGGCGGCAGGGCGGTATTCGCCAGCGGGAGCCCGTTCGGGCCCGTGGAGTTCGAAGGCCGGCGATTCGTGCCGGGGCAGGGGAACAATGCCTACATCTTCCCTGGCCTCGGCCTCGGCATCCTCGCGTCGGGAGCCCGGCGGGTCACCGACTCCATGTTCCACGCCGCGGCTCGAACCTTGGCGGCCACGGTTCCGGAATCAGCGCTCCACGATGGACTGATCTACCCCCCGCTTCAGTCGATTCGCGCGGTATCGGCGATCATTGCGCTAGCGGTTGCCGAGGTGGCCTGGCGCGACGGATTGGCGACCGTCGCTCGCCCGGCCGATCCGGAAGCCGCCATCCGCTCTCTCGTCTGGGAACCCCGATACCCCGACCTGCTTGCGGAGGGAAACGGTCGGTGACTTGGTTATCCTTTATGCCGCAACCTCTCACTGGATGAACCGCATGTCTCGCACTTCCTACGCCCCGGTGCTCGCGGCGGCGTTGCTCTCGGTCGGCTGCCTGGACGTGAGCGGAACCATTAACAACTCGTTCCCCTTCGACTTCAGTGTCCCCGGATCGGGAATCGGAGAGGGCTGGTCGGTGGCCGCCGCAGATGTCGCGGTTGACCGCGTGACCGACGTCGCCGTGGCCGGTGAGTACGGCGGCCTTCCCGCCCCGTATACCGCTTTTACCGGCATCCAGCAGGCCGGGACCAACGTCTCGGGCAGCCTCTTCCTCTTCCACAAGAAATGGATTCAGTCCCCCTGGTCCCCGGGCCGGACCTTTCGGGCTTCGATAGACATGTCCTTCGTGAGCAACCTCCATTCCGGCTGCACCACCGGCCCCGGCCCTGTCGTCGTGATCAAGGCGGGAGTATCCGAGGAGGAGCCGATAGCTACAGCCGACGGGCAGGGAGTGCTCCGGTTCAACCTCGACAAGGGGACCGGGGCCGCAGGCGGGGACTTCGTCCAGCTCGGCGACATCCGGAACGGCTTGGAGAACTGCCCCGCCCAAGGGACGTGGCAAGTGCGCAATACCGTCCAGGCCGATCAGCCTGAAGTCCTCACCATCGACCCCCTCGGCGGATTCTGGATCTTCTTCGGAACCGAATCCACTTTCAGCGGCCGCCACGACATCTATTTCATTCGGTTCCGGGTGACCCTGGTCGCCGAGTAGTCCTACCCCGGTTTCCGAGCCGGCTGATGGCTATCGTCTATCGGCCATTGGCATTAGCCATGGAACTATCGGAATTGTTCCGCGAGCGGTACAATAGGGGACGTGCCGGCCGGGTAACCCGCGTCGGCGAGGGAGCGGCCAACACCGACCCTTTCACTGCAACCGGAGGCTTGTCATGAACGTCGGAAAGATCCTGACGGCGGGAATCGCGGTGGGAATCGCTCTGGTAGTGGTCGACTACGTCGGCATGAACTTCATCCTGGGGAACTTCTACGCCAGCCAGCCGTACCTGAACCAGACCCCGACGGTCGGCATGGTCTGGAACTACATCGGCGACTTCGTGGCGGCCCTGGTCTTCGTGTGGGTCTTCGACCGGGTGCGGGGAAGCTTTGGGTCCGGAGTCGGGGGCGGGCTGACCTATGGCCTCTATGCCGGGGTCCTGATGAATTTCCCCCTGTGGATCTTCATGCACATGTGGGTCAGGGACTTCTCCTATTCGGCCGCCTGGGTCTTCACGATCTGGGGCCTCGCCGTCGGGCTCATCATGGGAGCGGTCACCGGCGCGGTTTACGGGCGCGGCATGGCTAAGGCCGCTGCCTAGCGAATCCGCCCGGCTCTTCCCGCCCGAGCGCTGGAACGGCGCCGGTTGCCTCGCGCAGCCGGCGCCGTTCCACGCGGTAGCGAATAGCCAATAGCCCATGTACTTCCTCGCTCCCCTGGCCCTCCTCTGCTTTGCCGCCAATTCGGTCCTGGCGCGCTTGGCACTCGGTACCGGCGCGATCGACCCGGCCTCCTTCACCGCGATCCGCCTGGCCTCGGGCGCTCTATTCCTCATCCTGCTCGTTCGATCGACCGCCCGACCGCCCGACCGCCCGACTTCCTGGCGCCCTGCCCTGCTGCTCTTCCTGTACGCCGCCCCGTTCTCGTTCGCCTACATCGGCCTCACCGCCGGCACCGGGGCCTTGATCCTGTTCGGCGCCGTCCAGCTCACGATGATCGGGGCCGGACTGCAGTCCGGCGAGCGCCCCCATGAACGGGAATGGGCCGGCCTCGCCATCGCGCTGTCCGGACTGCTCTACCTCAACCTTCCTGGTCTGACCGCGCCTCCTCTCCTGAGCGCCGTCTTGATGGCGGTGGCCGGCGTGGCCTGGGGCTTCTATTCTCTCCGGGGCCGCCGTTCGAGCAGCCCGCTTGCCGACACTGCTTCCAGCTTCCTGCTCGCCGCGCCGCTCGGCCTGGGACTGGTAGCCGCAGCGCTCCCGGCCGGCATGCTCCGGGTCACTCCCGTCGGAGTGATGTATGCCGTGGCGTCGGGAGCACTGGCTTCCGGTGGCGGATACGCGGCCTGGTATGCCGTGCTGCCCCGCTTGAGCGCCACGCGAGCCGGCACCATTCAGCTCGCAGTGCCCGTCCTCGCCGCGCTGGCCGGGACCGCGCTGCTCAACGAGCGGATCACCCTCCGCCTGATGCTGTCCGGCGCCGCGATCCTCGGCGGAATCGGGCTCGCCATCTCGGCCCGCAGATGAATCTCCTCTCCCAGCCGCCACATTCTGCCCGCTGCGCCGCTGCCCCCCCCTGCCCCCCTGCCCCCCCCTGCCCCCTACCGAAACTCCCCGCAACGATTTTCCGTCCTCCAGTATCTCAAAGGAAAGTCTCCCAGCCGAGGCCCGGAAATGCTTGCCGCTGCCGCCCTGCTTCTTCTCGTTCAGACCCCGGATGCCAGAGGCGGGCGGCCCGACTCTTCGGCTGGTCTTGCTCCCGTCCCGCGTTCCCTGACCGCCAGCGCGGTCCGGGCTTCTCCCGCCCCGGTTGTTGACGGTCGCGATACCGATCCGGTGTGGCGGGACGCCCCGATCATCACCGAATTCCTGGAGTTCGATCCCGTCGAGGGAAAGGAGGCCCGGTTCCGCACCGAAGCCAGGGTGGCCTATGACAGCCGCAACTTCTACGTCTTCGTGCGGATGCACGACCCCGAGCCCAACAAGATCCTGAAGCTGCTGGCCCGCCGCGACGTCCGCACCCCCAGCGACCAGATCAAGATCATCGTTGATTCCTACCACGACCGCCGTTCGGGATACGAGTTCGCGGTGAATCCCGGTGGAGTCAAGCGCGATTACGCGATCTACAACGACTGGCACGAGGATGACACCTGGGATGCCGTCTGGGATGCCGCCACCACCGTGGATTCGCTAGGCTGGACCGCTGAATTCCGCATTCCGCTCTCCCAGATCCGGTACCCCAAAGCCGATGCCCACACCTTCGGCTTCGCGATCTGGCGCGACATCGACCGCTACAAGGAGCGGGTGAGCTGGCCCCTCTATCGCCGTAACCAGGCGGGACTCGCTTCCCAGCTCGGCGAGGTCACCGGGATTCAGGGGCTCTCCTCGCCCCACCGTTTCGAGTTGACACCGTATGCCGTCACCAAGAACGTCACGCTCCCCAGAGGCGATGACTTCTATCATCCCCAGCGGTTGAGCGGCGGACTCGACTTCAAGTACGGCTTGTCCTCCAATCTCACGGTGGATGGCACCGTCAATCCCGATTTCGGCCAGGTCGAAGCCGATCCCGCCGTCCTCAACCTCTCCGCCTTCGAGACCTTCTTCCAGGAGCGGCGGCCGTTCTTCATGGAAGGCGCGGGCCTCCTTTCGTTTCATATGAACTGCTACGGGAGGCACGGCTGTGGCTCGGAAAACCTGTTCTACTCCCGGCGAATCGGCCGATCTCCCCAGCTCTCGGGTCGGTACGGCGACGCGGCCTCTGCCACCGGAACCACGATTCTCGGTGCGGCCAAGGTCACCGGGCGGACTCCCGGCGGCCTCGCCATCGGGATGATCGAGGCGGTTACCTCGCGGGAGACCGGCACCGAGGATCGCACCATCGAGCCCCTCGCGAGCTATTCGGTCCTGCGAGCCACCCAGGACCTTCGCGGCGGAGAAACCGGGTTTGGGATCATCGGAACCCTGGTCAATCGCTCCCAGGATGAATGGACCCGGGACCATCTACGCTCCACCGCCGTTGTCGGAGGACTGGATTTCCGCCACCGGTTTCTCAAGAGCCGCTTCGAGGTGAGAGGCCGCATGGTGGGGTCGAGGGTGAGCGGATCCGAGGCCGCAATCGCGGCGACCCAGACCAGCTCGGTGCATTTCTTCCAGCGGCCCGACGACGACCTCTCTTATGATCCGGCGCGTACCTCCCTCGCCGGTCACGCCGGCCAGCTCCAGTTTGCCAAGGTGGGTGGTGGAATCCTGTTGTTCGAAACCAGCTATCAGCGGGTTTCCCCCGGCTTCGAGGCCAATGACCTCGGCTTCCTTCGCCGGGCCGACTGGCAGAGCTGGGCGACTTGGGCCACTCTCCGGTTCAACCAGCCGGGGCCGTTCTTCCGGCGCCTGTTCTGGAGCTTCACCGAATGGAACGATTGGACCTCCGGCGGCCTTCCGCTCGAACGCGCGGTGAATACCGGCGTCAGCTTGGAGCTGCCGAACAGTGCGTGGGTGCACGCCGGCGGGACCTGGGGGGGCCTGGGCGGGGTGTACTGCGATCACTGCGCCCGCGGCGGCCCCGCCCTCCGAACCGACCAGACCCTGTCCTCCTTCATCGCGGTCGAAGGCGACGCCCGGTTGCGGGCGGTTCCCGGGGCCTGGCTCGGCTACGGGCGAGCGGATGGGGGCCGCACCGAGTCCTTCAACCTGGGCCCTAGCATGGAGTTCCGGGTATCGAGCCGATTCACTTCATCGCTGGGCTTCAGCTACGGCTGGAACCGCGACGACCGGCAGTGGTTC
>DATECI010000080.1:0-3759 GCA_035286985.1 Gemmatimonadales bacterium | reverse complement strand
GGCGATCCACTCGGCGTGCCGGAACGCCCGGGGCGAGACCGCGGCCCGAAACTCGGCCAGCCAGGGATGGAATTTGGCGAAGACCAGGAGGCCCTCTCCGGTGGACTCGGCCAGGTAGTCGGGATTCACGATCCCATGCCGCGCCATGCCGTAGGCCATCTCCCAATAGGTCGTCACCTGCCGGTACGCGGCGTTTCCCGGATGGTCCCCCTTGGTGATGGCCAGGGCATCGACCAGGCTGCCCGGCCAGAATTCGGCGGTCAGGTAGCGCCGGGACTCCCGCATCACCGCCTCGCGCCTGAGCTCGTAGAGCCGGAGTACCAGCTCGGCATCGTGGTGGTCGGGTGCGTCCTTGATCATCGATCCCCGGGTTCGGGGAATCGGCATACCGGTCATCGGCTCTCCTGGGAATGCGGCGCGTTGGCGCCGATGGCGGCGAGGAACAGGTCCACGTACTCCGGGACCGCTTCGGTCGGATTGCGCCGGTACAGAAATGGCAGGATGTCCCGGCTCATCGCATCGGTGAACAGCGTCCCCATCAGCATGGCAGTCGCGGCCGGCACGTCCAGCGAGGCCCGGACCCGGCCCGCTGCCCGCAGCCGGCGCAGGTAAGACGCCAGCTCCCGGCCGGCCGACGCGGTTGCGCTGTTCTCCTTAGGGTAGAGCTGGGGATGGGCCTCGATCTCACCGAGCGCGGTGCGGATCACCCCTCGGCGGTGCCACAGCCCGGCCCACACCGCCCGAGCCCAAGCCAAGAGCTCGACCCGGACCTCCCCCGGGATAAGTGGCAGAAGCCGCCGTTCCTCGCGGGCGCAGGCGCATTGTATCGCCTCGTGCAGCAGCGCGGTCTTCGACCCGAAATGGCGAAAGAGCGTGACCTCGTTGACCCCGGCGCGGCGGGCAATCTGGCGGGTCGTGGTCCCGCGAAAACCCGTCTCCGCGTAGAGTTCGGTGGCGGCTCTGAGGATCTTGTCGCGAAGGACCATGAAGCCGCCAAGGTAGTCGCGGCGCCGGGCCCATGCAAGCGCCCACTTGCATCCGGTTACCTTTCGGCCGCCATGAAACCCCGGTTGGTTCCCACCCTGCTCCTCCTGCTGGCCGGCACCGGCTGCAGCGGCCCCGGCGCCCGGGCTCCGGGGCGCGAGGTCTCGGCCCCCGATTCCGCCGCCACGGTTCCCGTCATCGTCGAGCCCACCGTGGTCGCCTTCTGGCTCCTTGCCGCCGATACCATTGCCCCCGACGTCCGGAGGGAGATCCAGGAAGAATTCCTCCGCTCGGCCCGGCGCATGGCCGGCTACCTCGCCGACGCCGATATCGCCCTGGTGCAGGCCGGAAGTGACACCGTCGTGGTGCAGCTCGCCGGCGGTTTTCAGCGGACGATCATGTTGAGCGGGCTCGATTTTCCCTATGGGTTTGTCCTGATCGACCCCGGCTATGCCGAGGAGTTTCATACCGGACTCGAGTCTATCCCCCATCTTGAGGAGGCGATCGCCGACTACTTCGGCCTGGAAGAAGACCCAGCCAAGCGACCCCACCGCAACCGCATAGCCCAGCACCTGCCAACTTGCCGGCTTACCGTTCCGCCGACCGCCAGGCAGGTCCGCGCACCACCCGTCCCGGCAGAGCACCGGTCGGCACGCCGTCCCTTATCACCAGCGTGCCGTTCACCAGCACGTGCCTGATCCCGGTCGAGAGCTGGTGGGGCTGCTCGAACGTGGCGCGGTCGATCACCGTGTTCGGGTCGAAGATGACCACATCGGCATGGAAACCGGACCGCAAGAGCCCGCGGTCGGGAATGGAAAGCCGAGTCGCCACCGCTGACGTGCTCTTGCGCACCGCCTCTTCGAGGGGGATCACCCGCTCCTCGCGGACATACTTCCCCAGGATCCGCGGGTAGTTGCCGTAGGAGCGGGGATGGGCGAGCCCCCTCGGCTGCTTGGGATCATTCCCGCTCGCGTCGGTTCCGAACTTGATCCACGGCTGCAACAGCTTGGTCCGCACGTTGTCTTCGCTCATCAAAAAGAACACCGTTTCCACCCGTGACCGATCGGCCAAGAGCAGGTCCATCGCGGCGTCCTCCCACGGCCGGTCCATCATCCGGGCCACTTCGGAGAGCCGCTTTCCCTGGTACCGGGTGTTCTCCGGCTTCTGAAACTGCAGCAGCAATACGTTGTCCGCACCGCCCAGCTCGCACAAGTTCTCCCACTCGCTTTGCACCCGCCCCATCTCGGCCCGGATCCGGGGCCGAACCGCGGAATCGGCGAGGTTCTCGAACAGCTTGCCGTCGGCGCTCGCCCAGGGGGGAATGCAGGCGCTCAACCCGGTTGCGCCCGCGGTATAGGCGTACATGTCGGCCTGGACGTCCAGCCCGCCGGCCCGGGCCGAATCGATCTTCGCCAGGGCAAGCGGGGTCTTGGACCAGTTCCGGGGGCCGCCGGCCTTGAGGTGGTAGATCTCGACCGGCACGCCGCCTTCCTTGCCGATGCTGATCGCCTCGTCGATGGCCTCGAGCCAGGCATTCCCCTCCGAGCGCAGATGGGTGATGTACACTCCGCCGAACGGCGCCATGGCTCGCGCCAGCTCGACCAGCTCTGAAGTCGAGGCGTAATTCCCCGGGGGATAGATGAGGGCCGAGCCGATCCCGAACGCGCCGTCCACCATCGCCCGTCGCACCACGGCCCGCATCGTGTCGAGCTCGGCGGGAGTCGCCGGCCCTTGCGCCTGGCCCTTGGCGTAGACCCGGACTGTCCCGGCGCCAAGGAAGGAGCCGACATTCACCGCGTTCCCGTGCTTCTCCATCGCCCGGAGCCAGGCATCGAAACCGTGCGGCCCGCTGAAGTCGAGGCCGGGGCGCCAGGGCCCCTGGGGATTAGTCTTCTCGTTGGTCGGTGCTGGCGTGCCGCCTTCCCCCAGAATCTCGGTGGTGATTCCCTGGGTGACCTTGCTCACCACCCGGCCATCTCCGACCGTGAACTCGACGTCCGATTGGCCCTGGATGTCGATGAAGCCCGGGGCGACAATCATTCCGGCCGCGTCGATCCGCTCCCGCGCCGGCGCATTCGCCAGGACCCCACGCGGGGCAACCCGAGCAATCCGGTCGCCCCGAATCGCGACGTCGCCATGGAACCACGCCGCGCCAGTACCGTCAACGACCCGGCCCCCCTGAATGATCAGGTCATACGGAGTGGTCTCCGGGGCCGGCGGAGCAGCGGTGGTGCGTCCCGCGCAAGCGGCCACCAAGGCGGGAAGAAGAATCGAAGCACCACGCATGGTCGGAGGTCTCCCGTGCCGTTGGATTTCCAGCATACCCGTCATCGTCTGTTTCCTCTTCCTGATCTGGGGACTGTCCACATCCGGTTATCAGTGGATCACCTTGACAAGCTTTGCCTCGGACCCGATGGTTCTCAATCCCATGGCGAGTGAATGACCCCGACCCAATTACGGCTCTTTCTCGCTGCGGTCGTCCTCGGAGCGCTGAGCTGGCTCGGCTTTCGCGGGGCCGGCCGCCTTCCGCCGCTCGGCCCCTTCCTCGATCCGGCTAACGGCATATGGGCACTCGCTCGCACCGCGGAGTTTCCCCGCCGGAGCGAAGCCAGGATTCCCGGGCTCGCCGCGCCCGTGCAGGTCTCCTATGACGATCGCGGCGTTCCCCATGTCTTTGCCGAGAACGAGGAGGACGCCTGGCGTGCCCAGGGATACCTCCTGGCCCGCGACCGCCTGTTCCAGATGGAGCTGCAGACCCGCTCCGCCTCGGGGACC
>DATECI010000079.1:0-5320 GCA_035286985.1 Gemmatimonadales bacterium | reverse complement strand
GACCAGTGCCCCGCCAATCGTAAGGCCGCGGACATTGGCCAGGCTGGAGAGGTCGGCGGCGGCTCCCACCACGGCAAAGAAGATCGGAACGAAGAAGTGGCCCAGGGTGGTGGTGGCGTGCTCCACTTCCCTGCGTTGAGGGGTGGCGTGCAGGACCAGGCCCGCCGCGAATGCCCCAACGATCGTGGCTGAGCCCGCCCAACCCGCTACCCCCGCCATGACCAAGGCCAGCGCGAGCGCCATGGCCCCGAGTGCCCAGGCGAGCTGGAGCCGGGCGGCGAGCCGCATCAGCGGGGGCACCAGGACCCCGCCGACCAGAATCGCCGCCACGATGACCCCGATCGCGATGGCCGCAGTTCCCGCGATGCCGGCCGCGCTCACCGCCGTCCCGCTCACCAGGCCGGCAATCACCGAGAGGATGATGAGGCCCACCACGTCGTCGAGCACCGCGGCCCCCAGCACGATTCGCCCCTCCAGCGAGTCCAGCCGGTTGAGGTCGGCCAGGACCCGGGCCGAAATGCCGATCGAGGTGGCGGTCAGCGCGGCGGCACAGACCACCGGAATCAGGCCCGTAAGCCCGAGCCCGCGGGTTACCATGAGTCCGAGGCCCAAGGGGAGAATGACGCCGGCCAAGCCGACCGCGGCGGCGGGAATGCCGACCCGTAAGATCGCCTTGAGATCGGTGTGCAGCCCGATCTGGAGCAGCAGGATGAGGACCCCCAACTCGGCCAGGGCTCCGAGAACCGGATCGGTGGGGTCGAGCACCCGGAGGAGCGACGGACCCAGCAATACCCCGGCCAACAGCTCGCCCAGCACGGCGGGCTGGCCGATGCGCTGGGCCAACTCACCCAGGAGCTTGGTCGCGATCAGGATCGCGGCCAGCGCGAGCAGGAGTGCGGTGTAGTGCTCGGGCATGCGGCATCCTATAGCCACCTGGAAATCGGCGAAAGGGACCCCGGTCCTTGACGGACCTGGACAGGTAACCCTAGCCTTGGGGGCTTTCCGCGGTCCCTTGCTACGGAGTTAGCTGGAGGATTTGATGTCTGCTCTGCTCTTGATGCTCACCGCCCTGAGTTCCCCTCCGGAAGGCCCGCCTTTCACCGTCCGGGTCGATGAGCGCCGCCACGAGGTCGTGATCCGGATGGGGCCATTCCCTCTTCCGGCCAACGAAGCGGGGGCCGGCGAGGAGCACGAGGGAATGGGTCACGCCCATGGTTCCCAGCTCCCGGTCTATCGATTCCCCTGGCCGGTCTCTGGCTGGGTGCGCGGGTTCCGAGTGACGATCCTGGATGGAAACGGAAACCCCCTCGATCGGCGGCTGCTCCACCACGTCAATCTCCTGCACCTCGATCGCCGTTCGCTCACCTTGCCCATGTTCGAGAAGACCATGGCTGCTGGCCAGGAGACCGAAGCAGTCACGCTCCCCAAATCGGTCGGCGTACGGATCGAAAAAGGGGCGGACATGGGGCTCGCAAGCATGTGGACTAATGAGACCGGCGGGGATCTCCCCGGGGTGGTCCTGGAGCTCGCCCTGCCGTACCTCCCCGAGAATACGGTGCCCGAGCCCCTCGACGTGCGCCCGATCGCAATGGACGTCGGATTCCGCCCGGGACTGACTGCCGGCTTCGATCTGGATAGCGGCCGGAAGGAATTCAGCCGGGAGTTCATCTTGCCGGTGAGCGGCCGGCTACTGGGCGTGGGCGGGCATCTGCATGACTACGGCCTGTCCCTCGAGCTCCGCGATGCAGAAAGCGGCAAGGTGCTCGTCACCCTCAGGGCCAAGACCCGTCCTGATGGAACGGTTCTCGGGATGAGCCGAAAGGTCCTGGGGGTTAGCGGGGCCGGTCTCAAGCTCAAGGCGGGGCGGCGCTATCTCGTGGTGGCGAAGTACTACAACCCGACCGGGCGCGTGCTCAAGCTCGGTGCCATGGCGGCCATGGCGGGGATTTTCGCGCCCGATGATCCCAAGGAATGGCCCGTGCTGGAGCGGAACCACCCTGTCTACCTGGCCGAGATTGCCTCCCTGGACGAGCAGGGATGGGTTTCGATTGACGCGTCAGGGAAACCCCGGCCGCCCGACCAGCGCTGACCCGACTGCCTCCCTGCCTCCCATTCAATGGGCCCGGCGCGATTCGAACGCGCGACCTCTTGCTCCGGAGGCAAGCGCTCTATCCAGCTGAGCTACGGGCCCGAACGGCCGTGAACCGTGCACCGTGAACCGTCAACCAATCCATCCTGCTCGGCTTTTCCGGTTCACCGTTCACGGTTCACCGTCCACTGCTGTTGATCGGGGCGCCGGGATTTGAACCCGGGACCTCCTGCTCCCGAAGCAGGCGCGCTACCAGGCTGCGCTACGCCCCGCAAGTGCGGCAGTGGGCCAACACGGCCGTATGGCAGACTGGCCCCGTCCCATCACCTCTGCCGCACTGCCCCCTGCCCCCATCCACACGCGCCCTGAGGGATTCGAACCCCCAGCCTTCTGATCCGTAGTCAGATGCTCTATCCAGTTGAGCTAAGGGCGCCAGCTGGGATGGGCGGTACAAGATTCGAACTTGTGACCTCTACGATGTCAACGTAGCGCTCTAACCAGCTGAGCTAACCGCCCGGCGAAAGTCGGACGGTCGGACAGACGGACCGTCGGACCGGGAAGGGTGGTCCGTCCGA
Organism: Gemmatimonadales bacterium; assembly: GCA_035286985.1. Lineage (GTDB taxonomy): Bacteria > Gemmatimonadota > Gemmatimonadetes > Gemmatimonadales > GWC2-71-9 > JABFSM01. Next base: position 2,656 of record DATECI010000079.1, on the reverse strand, counting down.
CTGTCCTTACTGTCCGACCGTCCGACCGCATAGCGGGGGTGGGATTTGAACCCACGACCTCCGGGTTATGAGCCCGGCGAGCTACCAGACTGCTCCACCCCGCGCCGTTTTGCCTGCCCTGTCCGCCCTGTCCGACCGTCGAGAGCGGGAAACGGGACTCGAACCCGCGACCCCAACCTTGGCAAGGTTGTGCTCTACCAACTGAGCTATTCCCGCAGTGGCGCGGGCCCTATCCTCGGAGTTCGCGGAGCCCTGCGCAATGCTCTCCCGGCTGACTGCGTCCCGACCGCCCGACCGACTGAGTGGAGGCGAGGGGGATCGAACCCCTGACCTCGTGAATGCCATTCACGCGCTCTCCCAACTGAGCTACGCCCCCGCTATATTCTCGGTCGCTTGCCGGGAGGGCTGCCGCAGGCGGCAAACTAGCCGCCGGCTCCCGGCATGTCAAGCGAAATTCATACCATCCGACCGCATTCTACCGAGCCAAACGGGCCTTTGTCCGTCGAGGGGCATTCCCGATGAACTTGAGCCCCGACCTCTCTCCCCCTGAAATTGGCCCGGCAGGACTGCTCGCTACCGGAATGCTCCTGAGTTCCGCCCCATGAGCGTTGCCGCCCCGGCGACTCGCTCCGGGGAGCGGAGCCGGCTGCACGAATTTCTGGTGACCGGCGGCCGCTGGGTCCTGGACGCCCGCCGCGCCCTGGCCGATGGTGCCACTTGGCGGCCCCAACTCTTCCCCCAGATGCGAAGGCTCGGGGTAGACTCGGTCCCGGTGGCCCTTTTCCTCGCCGTGTTCACCGGCATCGTGCTCGCCCTGCTTTCCTCCTACATGTTCACCCGGGCGATCCCGTTGTACTTCGTCGGTACCCTCGTCACCAAGGCGGTGATGCTCGAACTCGGCCCGGTGCTCACCGGGATGGCCCTGGCGGGCCGGGTGGGCGCCAACGTCGCGGCCGAGCTCGGGACCATGCGGGTGACCGAACAGGTGGATGCGCTGGAGACCCTCACGGTCAGCCCCCATGCCTATCTGGTAACCCCCCGGGTCATCGCCGCGACGCTCATGTTCCCCGTGGTCACCGCGATGGCGATGGCGGTCGGCGTCCTGGCCGGCTGGTTTACCGCGGTCAACATCCTCGATCTGTCCAGCGCCGAGTTCCTTCGCGGCGCCCAGCAGTTCTTCAAATTCAAGGACGTCTGGTTCGGGCTGGTCAAGAGCGCGAGCTTCGGCCTCGTGGTGGCGACGATGGGCTGCTTCCAGGGACTCCACGCCACCGGAGGCGCCGAAGGCGTGGGCCGCGCCGCCACCCGGGCCGTGGTGCTGGGCTGCCAGGCGATTCTGGTATTGGACGCCTTCTGGGCCCTGGTGCTGTTGTGATCCGCTTCGAGGGGCTGGCCAAGCGGTTCGGAACCAAGCCCGTCCTTGCGGATCTGACCCTCGCCATCCCGGAAGGGCAGACCACCGTGTTGATGGGGCATTCCGGCTCCGGAAAGAGCGTCGCCCTCAAGCATATCGTCGGGCTGCTCGAGCCGGACGCCGGCCAGGTCGTGGTGGATGAAATGGTGGTGCACGAGCTCGACTACGAAGGCCTGAAGGCCCTCCGCCGCCAGATCGGTTACGTCTTTCAGTCCGCCGCGCTGTTCGACTCGCTCACGGTCGGAGGGAACATCGGCCTCGGCCTCTGGTCCCGCGGGTTTTCCTCTCCGGAAATCGCCCAACGCACCGCTGAGAGTCTCCGCCTGGTCGAGCTGCCCGAGGCCGCCGCCCGGTATCCGGCCGAGCTCTCCGGCGGGATGCGGAAACGGGTCGGCGTGGCGCGGGCGATCGCGCTCAGGCCCCGCTACATTCTCTACGACGAGCCGACCGCCGGGCTCGATCCGGTCACCACCACCGCGATGGATGACCTGATGTTGCGGGCCCGCCGCGAGTCGGGCGCCACCAGCATCGTCGTCACCCACGATCTTCGGAGTGCCTTCGCGGTCGCCGACCGCATCGCGTTTCTGTACCAGGGACGGATCCGCCAGATCGGCACGGTGGACGAGATTCGCCACAGCGACGATCCGGTCGTCCGGGAATTCATCGGGGAACGGAACCCATGAAGCGCTCCAACGAATTCGCGGTCGGCTTGACCGCGCTCGGCGCCGTCGTGCTGGTGGTGGGCGGCGCGATTGTCCTGGGCCAGGTCCCTCTCGGTCGGAACGACGAGGTCCGCACCGCCCGATTCCGGTCGGTAGGGGGACTCGGCCCCGGTGCGAACGTCACCCTCCGCGGGGTGAAGGTTGGCCGGGTCGCCGCGATCCGGGTCGCCGAGGATGACTGGGTTGAGGTGGACTTCCGGCTCAAGCGGGACCTCAAGCTCCCCGCCCGGCCCGCGGCGATTGCCGCCCCCGCCACCCTGTTCGGGGAATGGCGGGTCAACATTCTCGCCGTCGAGGAGGCGCCCTCCGATCTGGTCCAGCGCGAGCTGGCCGAAGCCGCCGCGCCGGGAGGCGACCTCTGGCCTGGCACCACGCTCCCCGACATCGGCGAAATCACCCTGCAGGCCAGCCGGATCGCGGGCGATATCGGAACCATCACCAACCGGATCGGAGGCGCCCTCGATTCGAATGCGGTGGCCGACGTGCGGGCCAGTCTCAAGGATCTCCGCACCACCGTCAT
>DATECI010000078.1:0-9176 GCA_035286985.1 Gemmatimonadales bacterium | reverse complement strand
AACGCAGGGATTGCTGTGAGCGAAATCACGCTGGAGCTGGCTCCCGAATTCCGCGCCGCGCTCGAGCGGCACGCCGACCGGCTCGATCTCGACCTGATCGACCGGGCGCTTCGCTTCAGCGCGGGCGCCCACCGGGGCCAGAAGCGGATGAGTGGGGAGGAGTTCGTCTCCCACAGCATCGCGGTCGCCACGATCCTGATCGGCCAGTTTCTCGATTCGACCTCGATTGCGGCGGCCCTGTTGCACGACGTGGTGGAGGATGCCGACGTCCGGATCGAGGACATCGCAAAGGAATTCGGCGCCGAGGTGGCCGGTCTGGTCGAAGGCCTGACCAAGATCGCCCACCTCACCTTCCAGTCTACCGCGGAAGAGCAGGTCGAGAACTATCGCAAGCTGCTCCTCTCGATCGCCAAGGATGCCCGGGTCATCATCATCAAGCTGGCCGACCGGCTCCACAACATGCGGACCCTGGAGCACTTGCCGGCCGAGAAGCGGGCCCGGATCGCCACCGAGACGCGGGAGATCTACGCCCCGCTGGCCCATCGCTTCGGCATGGCCGGGGTGAAGGCCGAGCTGGAGGACCTGGCGTTCAAGTTCCTGGAACCGGAAGAGTACGTGTCGCTGGCCCGGCAGGTGGCGGCCAAGCGGGCCGAGCGGGAGGCGATGGTCGCGGCGCTGCAGCAGCCGCTGGAGCAGGAGCTGCGCCGGGCGGGCATCGTCGATTGCGAGGTGAGCGGACGGCCCAAGCATCTCTGGTCCATCGTCCAGAAGATGCGGAAGCGGCACACCGCGTTCGACTCCATCTACGACATGATGGCGCTCCGGGTCATCGTCCGCACCGTTCCCGACTGCTACCACGTCCTTGGCATCATTCACCACAATTGGCCCCCCCTGCAGGAGCGGTTCAAGGACTACATCGCGAATCCCAAATCGAACGGGTACCAATCGCTCCATACCACGATCTTCGGGCCGAACGGCCAGCTCTACGAGGTGCAGATCCGGACCCAGGAGATGCACCGCACCGCAGAGTACGGCATCGCGGCCCACTGGCTCTACAAGACGGTACGGCAGCGGCCCGACGAGCTGGACCAGCACTTCGGGTGGTTCCGGCAATTGCTGGAGCTCCAGCAGGAGACCCACAGCCCCGAGGAGTTCCTCGAGTTTCTCAAGGTCGACCTCTACCAGGACGAGATCTTCGTCTTTACGCCCCAGGGCGACGTGAAACGGCTTCCCAAGGGGGCGACTGCGATCGACTTCGCGTTCCACGTTCACACCGAAGTCGGCCAGCACTGCCAGGGCGCCAAGATCAACGGGCGAATCGCGCCGCTCCACCGGGAGCTCAAGAACGGCGACTCGATCGAGATCCTGACCTCGCCGTCGGCCAAGCCGAGCCGGGACTGGCTGGCCCACGTGCGGACGGGGCGGGCCCGCCAGAAGATCAAGCAATGGATCCGGCACGAAGAGGAGACCCTCAGCAATCAGCTGGGTCGCGACTTGATCCTGCGGGAAGTGAAGCGGCGGCGGCTCGCGATACCGGATGAGGAGGCGATGAACCAGGCCGGGATGGCGCTCGGCTTCGGCAGCGGGACCGGACTCGAGGCGGCGGTAGGGCGGGGGGATGTCGCCATCGGTCAGGTGATCAAGTCCCTCTATCCCGCCCTAACCAGCGATGAGCTGGTGGAGCCCAAGCCCACGGTGTTTGGGCGGATGCTCAATCGGATCCGGCTGGGGCGGGGAATCAAGATCCAGGGTGTCGACGGGCTGCTGGTGCGGTATGCGCAATGCTGCCAGCCGGTGCCGGGCGACACGGTGGTGGGCTACGTCACCCAGGGCCGGGGGATCTCGATCCACCGGGCCGACTGCCCGAACCTGCTCACCATGTCGGCCGGGGATCGCCGGGTCGAGATCGACTGGCAGGAGCAGGAGGGCGAATCGTTTGCGGTGCGGCTGGTGGTGAACGCGGAGGACCGGCGGGGGCTGTATGCCGACATCATGCAGGCGATCAGCGCGACCGGGACCAATATCCGGGGCGCGGACCTCCACACCAAGGACGGTTCGGCGTTCGGGACGGTGTTCGTCGAGGTGGACAACCTGCCCCATCTGGGCAAGGTGCTCAAGGCGGTGCGGCGGGTGAAGGGCGTTACCAGCGTGGATCGGCGGGAGGTGTCGCCGCCGTAGCGGAAGGTGCTTCCGATGCCCAATCACTGGTTGCTCAAGACCGAGCCCTCGACCTACTCCTTCGCGGATCTCGTGCGGGATCGCCGCACGACCTGGGATGGAGTGAGCAATCCCGTGGCACTCAAGCACCTCCGGTCGATGCGGAAGGGCGATCAGGCTCTGGTGTATCACATCGGGGGGGAGAAAGCCAGGGCGTTGCTGGGGATGGGAGGCGGGTAGGTCCGAGCGGACCGGCGGCATGGTGGAGATCTCCACCTTGCACCCGCAAACGCTCACTACCGAACAAATCCCGATAGCGACATATTTCGGCGATGTCCAAGTTCCAAGTCATCGCGCCGTTTTCTCCCGCCGGGGACCAGCCTCGCGCTATCGTCCAACTGAGCGATGGCCTCGCCGCCGGCCGGCGCTACCAGACCCTCCTCGGCGGCACCGGCTCGGGCAAGACGATGACCCTGGCGCACGTGATCGCCAAGCACGGGCGGCCGACCCTGGTGCTTTCCCATAACAAGACCCTCGCCGCCCAGCTTTACGGCGAGCTCAAACAGTTCCTGCCCCGGAATGCCGTCGAATACTTCGTCTCGTACTACGATTACTACCAGCCCGAGGCCTACGTCCCCTCGACCGACCTCTACATTGAGAAGGACGCCTCGATTAATGAGGACCTCGAAGCCCTCCGGCTCCGGGCTACCTCGAGCCTGATGGAACGGGAGGACGTGGTGATCGTCGCCACGGTGAGCGCGATCTACGGCCTGGGCGATCCGGTGACCTACCGGAGCCTCATGTTCTCGCTCCGGACCGGCGAGTCCCCGGGACGGGATCGGATCCTCCAAGACCTGGTCGCGATCCAGTACCATCGCAACGACGTGTCGTTCGAACCGGGCACCTTCCGAGTCCGGGGCGACACGGTGGAGATCTACCCCGCGTACGCCGAGCAAGCCGTGCGGGTCGAGCTGTGGGGCGATCAGATCGAACGGATCTCCAAGATCCATCCGCTTTCCGGCCAGACCATCGCCAAGCTCGACCAGTGTGCCATCTACCCGGCCAAGCACTTCGTCACCGAGCGGAGCGCAATCGAGCGGGCGGTGGCTCTCATCCGGGCGGAGTTGGCCCAACGCCTCTTCGAGCTAAGAACCGCGGGGAAGCTGCTCGAGGCCCAGCGACTGGAGTCACGAACGCAGTTTGATGTGGAAATGTTACTGGAAATTGGAATTTGTCCCGGTGTCGAGAATTATTCCCGGCACCTCACCGGGAGGGCCGAGGGGGAGCGGCCCGCCTGCCTGCTGGATTACTACCCCTCGGACTTCCTGGTGGTGGTGGACGAATCGCACGCTTCGCTGCCGCAGATCGGCGGCATGTACAATGGCGACCGGTCCCGGAAGCTGACCCTGGTGGAATACGGGTTCCGGCTGCCGTCCGCGCTCGACAACCGGCCGCTCCACTTCGAGGAGTTCATGGCCCTGGTTCCCCGGATGGTCGCGGTATCCGCCACTCCGGGCGACTACGAGCTGGGCTTGTCGCAGGGGGCGGTGGTGGAGCAGATCATCCGGCCCACCTTTCTGGTGGACCCGGAGGTCCAGGTCCGCCCGGTCAAAGGACAGGTGGACGACCTGCTTCACGAAATCCGGCTGCGGGAGAAGCGGCGGGAGCGGGTGCTGGTCACCACCTTGACCAAACGCATGGCCGAGGACTTGACCGACTACCTCCAGCGACACGGGGTGCGGGTCCGGTATCTCCACTCGGACATTGACGCGATCGAGCGGATGGAAATCCTGCGGGGGCTCCGGCTCGGCGAGTTCGACGTGCTGGTGGGCATCAATCTGCTCCGGGAGGGGCTCGACCTGCCGGAGGTGTCGCTGGTGGCGATCCTCGATGCGGATCAGGAGGGGTTCCTCCGCTCGGACCGGGCCTTGATCCAGACCGTCGGGCGGGCGGCGCGAAATCTCCACGGGATCGGGATCCTGTATGCCGACCGGATCACCGGCTCGATGCGGCGGGCCCTGGATGAGATGGACCGGAGGCGCCGGCTCCAGGAGGACCACAATCGGACCCACGGGACCACGCCGGTCTCGATCGTGAAGTCCACCGAAGAGGTCCGGCTCACGACCCACGTGGCCGATGCCCGGACCGAGCGGCCCCAGCCGGCGCGCAGGGGGGGGGCGGGGGCGAAGCCGGTTGACCTGCACGATCCCCGGCAGCGCGCCGCCGCGATCACGGCGCTGGAAAAACAGATGCGGCAAGCGGCGGCCAATCTCGAGTTCGAGCTCGCCGCCCTGCTTCGGGATCAGCTGAACGAGCTGCGCGCGGTGGACGCGCCCAACATTCACCGGGCCCGGCTGTCCCTGTCGCGCCGCGACGCGTGACCGCCCTGCTCGACGAATCCGGGCTGGCGGCCCTGGCCGAGGAGACGGGCCGGGGCCTGGCGCCGGGCGAAGTGCTGTGGCTCTCCGGGGAGCTCGGCACCGGGAAGACGACTTTCGTCAAAGCGCTGGTCCGGGGGATGGGCGCGAAGACCCCGGCCACCAGTCCGACCTACTCGCTGGTGCACCATTACGACAGCCCTCGGGGGCCGGTCTATCACGTGGATTGCTACCGGCTGCGAAAGCCGGAGGACGCCCACGATCTCGATTGGGAAACCCTCACTACCGGGGCCGCCCTGGTGATCGAGTGGCCCGAGCGGGCGGCAGACTGGGCCCCGCGGCCGACCCGCCGGATCACCTTGGCCCATACTCCTAACCCGGACGTCCGCCGGGTGGAGGTGGCATGATCCACCTGGCGATCGAGACAACGACGGACCGGCTGTCGGTGGCGGGACGCGTCGCGGGACAGGGCGGTCAAGCGGACAGCCGGACCGCGGCACGAGTGTTCGAGGGTGCCCGGATGCATGCGGCGAAGCTCTTCCCGCTGATCGAGGAGGTGCTGCAGGAGCTGGAGGTCCGGGTCGACCAGGTCGGCGCCCTGGCGATGGCGGACGGGCCCGGAAGCTTCACGGGCCTCCGAGTCGGGGCTGCGGCCGCAAAAGCCCTGGCCCGAGCTCAGCCCGACCTGTCGATCTGGACCGCTTCGACGCTGCTGGTCCGCGCAGCGGGAGCGGCCGCGCCGCGGGGAGCCCACGTGCTGGTGGTCACCTCGGCGCTCCGAGGCGAGCTCTACGCCGCCACGTACCGGCTCGACCTTCCTAACACGGTCGAGACGCTGATGGCTCCGACCCTCGCGGTGCCGGAGTCGCTCCATCGGGAAACCCCCGACTTGCTCGTGGTCGACGCCCCGGACCGGCTGGTGGACCGGCTGGCGGACCAGTTCGCGGTTCCCCTGGTGCGGGGCGGGGCGAGTCTCCCCAGCGCCACGGCCCTCCTCGGGCTCATCGGAGTGCCGGGGGCGGCCGAACACCTCGGCAACGTGGATGGCTGGGAACCCCGTTACGGTCGGCTCGCCGAAGCACAGATACGCTGGGAAGCAGCTCATGGGCGCGCTCTACCAGATTCGTCCGGCAACCCTCGCTGACGTCCCGGTGCTCCTCGTCTTGGAGCGGGAGTGCTTCAGCGATCCGTGGAGTGCCCAGAGTATCGGCGACGCGATTCAATCTGGAACCTCCCGCGCGTTTGTGGCAGAACACCGGACCGATGTGGTGGGGTACATCCTGGCTCGAATCTCCGGTCGGGAAGGCGAAATACTGGATCTCGCGGTGCTGCCTCGGGCCCGGCGGCAGGGAATTGCGCGGGACCTGCTTGGCACCGTCAGCGAGGCGTTAAGGGAGGCCGGCGTCCAGGAGGTCTATCTCGAGGTGCGGGAATCGAACCAGCCGGCCATCGCACTGTACCAGGCCGAGGGATACCGGCCGATGGGAATGCGGCCGCATTATTATCGCAATCCGCCGGAGGACGCCGTGGTGCTGCGGGCTGCACTCCCCCCTCGCGATATTTGGGACCGCTGAGCGTATCTTTGGTTGATCGAACGACTTAGAAGAGGGATACGATAGCTGGGTCCCGCAGGTGACCCGCTGAGTCTTTTTCCTGGAGGTACCCCATGAGCCGGAGCTTGAACCGCGTGCAGCTGATCGGAAACCTAGGCGCCGACCCGGAGGTTCGCAGCATCGCCAGCGGAAATCGCGTCGCCAATCTGTCACTGGCCACCAGCCGGCAGTGGAAGGGCGCCTCGGGTGAAAAGCAGGAAAAGACCGAGTGGCACCGCGTTGTACTTTGGAACAACAAGGGCTCGAATCTTGCTGACCTCGTCGAGCGGTACTGCAAGAAGGGCGACAAGATCTACGTCGAGGGAAGCATCGAGTATCGGAGCTGGCAGGACAAGGAAGGCCAGACCCGCTACACCACGGAGATCATCGCCCGGGAAGTGATTCTCTTGTCCGGCAGGGGAGGAGTCGAGGAGAAGGCCCCCGCGGGAGCGGGTGCCAAGTCCCCTGCCAAGGACGAGTCCTTCGAAGATTTCCCGGAGGCACTCGATGCTGAGGACGACGATCTTCCGTTCTAGGATTCTTGGTCGAGCCGCGATGGCGCTCCCCCTGTTGGTGGGCCTCGCCATCGCGGTATCGGCCCAAGCCGTGGCGCCATCCACCTATACGGTCAAGCCCGGCGACACGCTCTGGGGAATTGCCCGGGTTCACCTGGGGAACCCGTTCCGCTGGCAGGAGCTCTACCGGCTGAACAGCGAGGTGGTCTCGGATCCCAGCCGGATCGCCACCGGCACCGTGCTCCGGCTCGCCCCTGTCGCGACGCCAGCGCCTTCGGCCGAGTCCCGAGCCCCGGTCGTGACGCAGCCTGAGGCTCCGGTTCCGGCTCCGGCACCACCCCGCGGCATCGTCGTGACCGCCGAGCCGGACCCGGTTCCTGTCGTCTCCAGGGAGCAGGGCGAGGGCGATCCGGCCACCGCCCTGTTCCGGCGCGGACGGGTAGCAAGCGCGCAGAATGCCTTCCGGGCCTACCGCGAATCGCGGTTCCACCCGTTACGAGCGGGGGAGTTCTTCTCCTCCGGCTTCCTGACCGAAGGTGAGAATCTGCCCTTCGGCACGCTGCTCGGGCCGGTGACTCCGGAGCAGATTGCCCGGGCGGGCGGGCGGGCCGCGGTGCAGCAGTTCACTCGGGTGGCGCTCGCTCCGCCGGTCGGGGCCAGCTACGCCGCCGGAGACACCCTTCTGGTGGTGGATCGCCGAGACGCTCCCGTCGGCTTCGGACAAGTCCTCACCCCGACCGGCCTGGTCCAGGTGATCCGTCAAGATGAGAATCAGGCGGTGGGCGACGTGATCGCAGTGTACGGCCCCATTCGCGAGGGGCAGTCGCTCCTGCCGGCGCCGAAGTTCAGCGATCCGGGCCCGGTCGAGTACCAGCCGGTGGGGGACGGGGTGGAGGGCCGAGTGTTGGTCGAGCGGGAGGCCCGTGAGCTGCGGCTGCCGCAGCAGGTGCTCTTCCTGGACGTGGGAAGTCGGGATGGGGTAGCGGTGGGGGATCTGTTCGAGGCCCGTGGCAGCGCGGATGAGCCGATGGGAACGTTCCAGGTCGTCCAGGTTCGGGAGCGCACCTCGACCGTCAAAGTGCTCAGCGTGGTGTCCCCGAATCTGCCGGCCGGAACGCGGGTCAGGCAGGTCGCCAAGCTGCCGGGCTGAGCCACGATCCGGCGGGATCATCGCGCCCCGCGCCATCGGCTTTCGATCGCGCGGGGCGCGGCGTTTTTCCCGGGGCAGGCCTCCCCTATCTTACGCCAATGATCCTCCTCCAGACCGCCGGACCGGCATTCACCTCTCCGTGGCAGCTCGTTCTGATGTCGAGTCCGGAGACCAAGATCGTTCTCGGGGTGACTCTGGTCTTCTCGCTCGCCTCATGGTTCCTCATCGTCGTCAAGGGCTCGCAATTCCGCCGGCTGCGATCTCAGGCGTCGCGATTCCTCCAGGAACTGGGGAGGTCCCCCCATCTCCAGGAAGCCTACCGCTCGGTGATGAAGCTGCCCCCGTCGCCCTACAACCGGTTGTTCCGCGAAGGACTCAGCTTCTACTCTCAGCTTCAGCCGGGGGTGATGCAGCAAGAGGGGCAGACCCGGGGGGCGCTGTCGCCCACGCAGCTCGAGGCCCTCAAAATGGTGCTCGGGAAGGAAATCGCGGCGGAGCGGGACCTGGTGGGTCGGTACGTCACCTGGCTGGCCACGATCGGGGTGGTGAGCCCGCTGCTCGGGCTCCTGGGCACCGTGCTGGGCGTCATGGATGCGTTCATCGGCATCTCCACCAAGGGGTCCGGCAACCTTGCCGCGGTGGCCCCGGGCGTGGCGGAAGCCCTGGTCACCACCGTCGCGGGACTCGCTGCGGCAATTCCGGCGCTCATGGCCTACAACTATTTCGCCGGCAAAGTGGGTGAGTTCGAGTCGGAGCTGGAAGGTTTCGGGAACGCGCTGGTCGGCTGGATGGCGCGGGAGGGTCTGCTCTAGATGGCGATGGGACTTTCCGGAGGGCTCGGCCGCCGGCGCCGGCTGCTGCCCAACGCGGACATCAACGTCACCTCGCTGGTGGACGTCGCGTTCGTGTTGCTCATCATCTTCATGATCACCGCGCCGATGATGCAGGGCGGGGTGCCGGTGGAGCTCCCCCGCGCGGCGGGCCGCCCGCTTTCGGCTCGGGAAAGCATCATCGTGACCGTGAACCGGAGCGGGACGATCTACGTGGATCAGACCCGGGTCACCTATGACGAATTCCGGGCTAGCTTCCGCGCGCTGGTGGCCAGCCGGGGCACCTCTAACGTCACTTTCAGAGCCGATCGCCGGGCTCCCTACGGAAGCGTGGTTCGCGTCTTTGCCGCGATGCAGCAGGTCGGCGGTGAGAACCTCAAAGTCAACATCGTGACGGAAGAGGAGGAGATCCCGCGTTGATGAGCCACGCGGAGGGGATGCCGCGAGGCGCGGTGTGGGCCGGGCTTGCCGGAACCACCCTGCTCCATGCCACCGCGCTGCTGGTGCTCCTGGTCGGGGTCGCGCGGCAGCCCAGGGCGTTTCCGCCCACCTAC
>DATECI010000077.1:0-2919 GCA_035286985.1 Gemmatimonadales bacterium | reverse complement strand
GCGCTGTACCTTGCGGCCGCAGGCGTGGGAACTCTCGGCATCGTGGATGGTGATGCAGTCGAGCTGAGCAACCTCCAGCGCCAGGTCCTGCACGGGACCGCGGCGGTGGGGCGCCCGAAAACGGAGTCGGCCCGGGAGCGGATCGCGGACCTCAATCCCTCCGTCCAGGTCGAAGTTTACCCGGTTCGCCTGGTCGCCGAGAACGCCCTCGATATCCTGGGCCGGTACGACTTCGCGATCGACGGGAGCGACAACTTTCCAACCCGCTATCTGGTCAACGATGCCTCGGTCTTGCTCCAGAGGCCCTACATCTACGGAAGCATTTTCCGGTTCGACGGCCAGGTGTCGGTGTTCGGGGCTCCCGGGGGCAAGGGGCCGTGTTACCGGTGCCTCTTTGCCGAGCCTCCCCCGCCGGACCTGGTTCCCAATTGTGCCGAGGCCGGAGTCCTCGGCGTGCTGCCCGGACTCGTGGGGAGCCTCCAAGCGCTCGAGGCCATCAAGTGGATCCTCGGGGTGGGAGACGCTTTGGTCGGGCGACTCCTCCTGGTGGACGCCCTCCGGATCCGGTTCCGTGAGCTCAGCGTAACCCGCGATCCCGGGTGCGCCGTCTGTGGCGATCACCCGACCGTAACCCGGTTGATCGACTATGAAGCCTATTGCGGCCTGGCGGGTAACGGTGGAAAGGGCCATGCCGGCCTGGAGGTGAGCGCCGTCGAACTGGCCGCCCAACTCCCGCACGCGGGGGCTCCGCTGGTTTTGGATGTCCGGGAACCCTGGGAATGGGAGATCGCCAGGATTCCCGGGAGCCGGCTGGTTCCCTTGGGAGACCTGCCGTCCCGCCTGGGCGAGCTCAGCCCGACTGCCGAAATCGTCACCGTGTGCCACAAGGGGAAACGCTCCCTCATGGCGCAACAGCTCCTGCAAGGCGCGGGATTCCGGGCCCGGAGCCTGGCCGGCGGCATCGATGGGTGGGCGGAGAGCGTCGATCGGGGGATGGCGCGGTACTAGACGGTGAACAGGGAACGGTGAACGGTTGCCCTCCCCCACGGATACGGTTCACCGTTTACCACCATGCCGAAGGGGGGACTCGAACCCCCACGGGCTTACGCCCACTGCGCCCTGAACGCAGCGCGTCTACCAGTTCCACCACTTCGGCGAGCCGCCAAAGCTAGGACCCTCCCGGTCGGACGGCAAGCGATCCGTTGCCGGGCCCGTCCAAGTGACCTATCTTGCGTTCCGACCACCACTTATGAACGAAGACCGCAGCGCGGGAAGCGCCAAGCCTCGAACCTCGGTGGCACGGAATCCGCGGGCCTCGCATGACTACCACTTGCTGGAGACCTGGGAGACAGGGATCGTGCTCACCGGGACCGAGGTGAAGGGTCTGCGGAGCGGAAAGGCCTCGATCAAGGAGGCCTACGCTCTCATCCGGAACGGTGAGGTCTGGCTGGAAGGGATGCACATCACGCCGTATGCGCAGGGCAATCGTTGGAACGTGGCGCCGGTGCGCTCCCGCAAGCTGCTCATGCATCGCCGGGAAATCGAGCGGCTGATCGGCGCGGTGGAGCAGAAGGGGCTCACGTTGATTCCGCTTGAGATCTATTTCCATCGGGGCCGGGCCAAGGTGGCCCTGGCGCTGGGGAGGGGGAAGAAGACCCATGATCGTCGCGAGGACCTCAAGCGCCGCATCGCGGACCGCGAAATGGCGCGGGCGCTGAAGCGGGTCTAATGCTGCTCGCCCTGGTGGCCCCGATGGTGGTAGTGGTCCAATCGGCCCGGGGCGAGGCCCGCCTCCCGGTGCGGCTCGATCCCACAGCCGGCCCAGTCCTGTCCGCCCCGCTGCTGCTGGGCATGCTGGATGGGCACCTCTCCCGCGGCGACGGCTGGGCCGATGTCGCCATCGGAGGACGGACCTTCCGGTTCTATCCGGGCATCTCCCTCCTAATGATAGATGGCGTGGTGGAACCCCTGGTGGGATCCGCTTCGGTGCGCCGGGACACCCTGGAGCTCCCGATCCAATTCGTCTCGGAAATCCTCCCCCGCGTGTTCGCGGGGCGGTTCCGCTACGAGCCCCGACATGCCCGCCTCCTCGATGCGGCCCCGCGAGCCCTCGGGGCGGCCGCGGTTTCACCGGCGACGGGCTCCGGTCGGCTGCCCAACGGGCTCCGGAAGGGCCATGTGATCACCATCGATCCGGGGCACGGCGGCGTGGATGCCGGGGCGCCGGGATTGCACTTTCCGAGGGGAATCAAGGAGCGGGAGGTCACCCTCGCACTCGGCCTCCTGGTGCGAGATGAGCTGCGCCGACGGGGGGTCCGGGTGGTGATGACCCGGGTGAAAGACACGCTGATCAACCTGCGGCAACGGGGCGCCTATTGCACCGCTCAATGCGATCTGTTTGTGAGCATCCATGTGAATGCGTTGCCGAGCCGGCCGGGGTTCCAGCGGGTCCGCGGGTTCGAAACCTACTTCCTCGCGGAAGCCAAGACCGAGGATGCGGCCCGGGTCGCCCGGATGGAAAACGAGGCGATCCGGTTCGAGGGGCCCGAGGCGGAGTCAGGGCCTTCCGGCGGCCTCGAATTCATGCTCAAAGACCTCCAGGTCAACGAACACCTGCGGGAGTCGGCCCGGGCGGCCGAGCTGGTGCAGTCGTACCTCCAGGAGGCTCACACCGGGCCCGACCTCGGAGTCAAACAGGCGGGGTTCATGGTGCTGACCACCGCGCGACGCCCTGCAATTCTCATCGAGACCGGGTTCAGCACCAATCCGGAGGATGCCCGGCTGCTCACCAACCGGACCTCCCAGCGGAATCTGGCTTCCTCGATTGCGGATGCGATCGTGGCCTACCTGTTGGAATACGAGCGCAAGCTGGGAGAAGGAGCGGTATCGAGCGGCCCCCCGGGCCGCACCGGTAGGCAG
>DATECI010000076.1:0-2406 GCA_035286985.1 Gemmatimonadales bacterium | reverse complement strand
AACGCGGTCCGGTCTACCCGGGACAACTACGACCTCAGCATCAAAGCCTTGCCCGGGATCGAGTACAACGTTTTTCCGTACCAGGAATCTTCCCGGCGCCAGTTGGTGCTGGTGTACTCGATCGGGATGAGCTACGCGAACTATCAGGACACCACGATCTTCAACAAGCTGAAGGAGACGCGACCGCTCCATCGCCTTATTGTGGCCGCCGAGGCGGTTCAGCCCTGGGGCACTCTGGAAGGCCAGATCAGCGCCTCGAATTACCTTGACGATTTTGCCACCAATCGCATCTCGGTCTTCGGCAGCACCAGGATTCGCATCGTTCGAGGTCTCGATTTCAACTTATTTGGGAGCTATTCCCTGGTCCGCGACCAGCTTTCGCTGCTCAAGGCGGGGGCAAGCGACGAGGAGATTCTCCTCCAGCTGAAGCAGCTCAAGACGGCCTATTACTACTACGGCTCGATAGGTCTGAGCTACACCTTCGGCTCCACGTTCAACAACGTCGTGAATCCGCGGTTCTCCAATCTCGGCGGTAGTTGCTTCTGTGAAGGGGGGTTCTGCTCCTGCTAGCAGGGGCCAACGGCCCGCCCGCTTCATCGCGGTGCTGGTGAATCCGCTGGTCGCGGTTTCCTAGGCTTCGACCCCCAACCGGGATCCTCCATGCGTGCTCGACTCATTCCGCTCGCCATCCTCTCCGCCGCCACCACGGCCGCGCAGCAAGCCCCCGTCCCGGCTCCGGCAATTTCCGACATTCGCTATGAACTCACCTTCGATTCGGCGGCGGCGCTCCAGCGCGTAGTGCAGGTCGCGATGGGGTTCGACGTGACCGGGACGGCGCCGATTCTCCTCTCGCTGCCGGCCTGGACTCCGGGCGCCTACGAGATCAGCTACTACGCCCGCCGGGTGACCGGATTCTCCGCGACGATGGGTGGGCGAGCGGTGGGCTGGGACAAGGCCGATCACGATACCTGGCGGGTTCGCGCTGCCGGCCCCGGCCGTGCCGAAGTGCGCTTCGAGTTCCGGGCCGACACTCTCGACAACGCGATGGCGTGGGCCCAACGCGACTTCCTGCTGGTCAATGGCACCAACGTCTTTCCCTACCCCGAAGGGATCGGTCTCGATTTCACTTCCCGGGTAACCGTGAAGACCAGGCCGGGATGGAGGGTCGTGACCGGGCTCGAGCCCGATGGTGGGATGGCGGGCGGAGGCCGCTATCGGGCCGATAACTATCACGACCTGGTGGACATGCCATTCTTCATCGGGCGGTTCGATCTCGACAGCGCCCAGGTCGACGGGGTCTGGCACCGGCTGGCGACGTATCCGGCGGGCCGGTTCGCCGGCGCTCCGCGAGAGCTCTTCTGGCAGCAGCTACGGGGCTTCGTGCCCCAGGCCTCGAGGGTCTTCCCGGAGACGCCCTGGAAGCACTACTCCACCCTGATCATCTTCGACGCTTCCCTGAGCGGCGGCTCGGCTCTGGAGCACCAGAACTCCCACGTGGGGATTTACAACCCGGGCTTTATCGGCAGTCCCTTCCTCGCCTCGATCACCGCGCACGAGATGATCCATGGCTGGAACGTGAAGCGGCTCCGGCCGGCGGAGCTGGTCCCTTACCGGTACGACCAGCCCCAGCCGACTCCGCTCCTCTGGGTGAGCGAGGGCATTACCGATTACTACGCCGATCTCGTTCTGGTGCGAGGCGGGGTCATTGACTCTACGGAATTCCTCGCCCTCACCGAAGGGAAGATCCAGAACGTCCAGGACCGGCCCTCGGTAGCCCTGGAGGACGCGTCCCTTACGACCTGGATTCATCCGCTCGACGACACCGAGTACATCTACTATGACAAGGGATCCCTGGCCGGGCTGTTGCTGGACATTCTGATCCGCGATGCCAGCGACAACCGGGGCTCCCTCGACCACGTCCTCCGCGCGCTCTACCAGAGCACCTACCAGCGAGGCCGGGGATTTACCACTGCCGAATTCTGGGCGGCGGCAAGTCGGGCGGCCGGAGGTAAGTCGTTCGCGGACTTCGCGACCCGATACGTGGACGGGCGGGAGCCGTTCCCCTGGACGACCGTCGCCCCCCTGGCCGGGCTGGCCTATGAGGCCGATACGGTCCTGGTGCCCCGGCTGGGCGTAAATACGTTCGCCGACAGCAACCGGGTGATGGTCCTGGCAGTCACTGCGGGCAGCGCGGCCGACCAAGCCGGCATCGAGGCTGGCGACCAGCTCGTCCGGGTCGGTGAGATCCAGGTGAGGGGCGACGAGTGGAGCGAGGCGTTCCGGGCCCGTTATGGTCGGGCCGAAGGAACGGCGATTCCGATCGTGATCCGGCGAAAGGGAGCCGAGCGGACGATCACCGGGGTGGTTCGGCGCCAGCCGGTGATCAGCGTAGCGCTCAGCTTCGAT
>DATECI010000075.1:0-8882 GCA_035286985.1 Gemmatimonadales bacterium | reverse complement strand
CGGTCATGCCAGACCCGCTGAATCGAATCGAAGGGAGCTCCCGCCTGGACCGCCTCCCGAATCCGCGCGGCGGTGCGGGCCGCGCTGTCGGCGTCCTCCTGGTCCACGGTGGGCCGGATCAGGATGTGCCGCACCTGAACTTCTGCGGGCTGGCTGCGCTGCACCTGGATCAGGTGATAGCCGAAGGGAGTCTCGATCGGTTCAGACACGATCCCTGGCCGCAACGCGAACGCGACATCCTCGAACCGCTGATCGAGTCCGACTCCCCGCCGGATCCAACCGATCTCTCCTCCGTTCTCTTTGCTTTGGGGATCCATACTGAAGCGCCGCGCGGCGGTGGCGAAATCGGCGCCCTTGCGGAGCTCGGTGAGGATGGAATCGGCGAGGGCCCGGGCCCGCGCCTTCGCTTCCGGTTTGGCTGGAGGCGGCACGATGATCTGGCGGAAGGAGACGGTTTCGGACCGCTTGCCGAACGAGGCCCGGCGCTCGTCGAAGTAGGCCCGCAACTCGCTCTCCGTGGGATTCACGGTCTTGAGCTTCCCCACACCCCGCAGCTTCCCCATCAGATCCTTGATCTGGAACTGGCGGCGCTGCTGCTCGGTGACCCAAAGCCGGTATTCGTCGGGGGTATCGAAGCCGGCGGTGCGAAGGTCCCTGCGGTAGGCCTCTTCGTTGGGATATCGGGCGCGGGTGCTGCGGACGTTGGCGTCCACGGCCTTGGTGACGTCTTCCTCCAGCACCTTGATCGAGGTATCGCGCTCGGCTTCCTGGACCAGGAGTTCTTCATTGACCAGGAGCGCGAGGATTTCCCGATGCAGGCGGGCCCGGCCTTCGGGATCGGTGGGCAGCCCCTGCCCCTGGGGGAATTGCTGGAACACTCGCTCCTCTACCTGGGAGCGAAGCAGCGCCTTGGTGCCCACCACAGCCATGATCCGGTCCACGACCGAATCGGCGACCAGCGCCGGCCGCTGGGAGACCGCACCGAGCGGACTCGCCGCGCCGACTCCGAGGAGGAGTAGCGCGGCAGCTCTCACGGCCGCTGACCCGGCGTCGGCGGACCGCCGGGAGCCGGCTGGAGCCCCGGACCGGGCTGGGCCGGCGCGGCGGCCGAGTCCTTCCGGCGCTGCTCCTGCACCAACTCCAGCACCCGGGCCACTCCGGCCTGGTAGATCTTGAAGTCACCAGTGGCCCGAAGTTCGGCCGAGAGCGTTGGAGGCACCGGCCGGAACTGGGCCTGATTGGTGCTCAGCTTGTCGAAGTAGCCATCGATCTTCTCGACCGCGATCCGCTTCCGCTCCGAAAGGGGGGTCTTCGCGGTGTCGGAAAGCTCCGCGGCATCCAGGCCGCTGACCTGCTTGAGGTCCGCGATCTGGGAGCGATACTGGGTTAAGAGGCCCGCGTACCCCTCGGGGCTAACCCGGATGCCGGCCGAGTCCGCCTGCCGGAGCAGAATCATGTTCTGGGCCAGGTTCTTCGCGAAATTCTGAAGGACGCTGTCCGGAGCAGCCCGCATCTGGTTCAGCGACTGCGGCGGCAAGGCGCCCAACCACAGGGCCAGGTCCTTGACCTTGAAGGATCCGTCCTTGTAGCCCACCAGGACTTTGCCCGACTTGCGCGCCGCACCGAGATCGGTGGCGGCATTGCGCATTACCTCCGCCGCGCCGGACTTCACCTCCAGCTCGGCCCGCTCGGTGATCTCGGCCATATATACCGAGTCCTCGCTGAAGAGGTACCGTTGCCGGAGGACCGGCAGCATGCGGTCGCGGACCTCGCCGAGGGGAGGACGCCGGATGACGTGATAGCCGAACTGGGTCGGGACCACCCCGCTCACTTCGCCCGGCTCGAGCGCCCAGCCCGCGCTCTCGAACTCCGGGACGAAGCTCCCTCGGGGCGAGGCCGGCAGGAATCCACCGTCATTCTTGTTGGCCTCATCGGCACTGTAGCGCGCGGCGAGCCGGCCGAAGTCTCCGCTGCGGGACTGCGACGCGATCCGCTCCGCTTCAGCCTTGGCCCGGGCGGTGTCGGCGGCGGTCGTGCCGCTGGGCCGGACCAGGATATGCTGGAACACTCGCACCTCGTTGCCGGCGTAGGCACTATCCACGGCATTGGCTGGGAACTCGGCTCGACGGGCTACCACCGTGTCGTGCCAGGCGGCGACCTTCTGCTGGGCGATTTGCGGCCACATCAGGCGCTCGAGCAAGACCGAATCGCTCTCCAACTTGCCGGCCGCAACCCGATCGGCGAAGAGCTGCAAGTCCACCCAGACCCCGGTAATCGCTTCGGCCGCCTCGGGATTGGGATTCGGCCCCGCCAACCGGGTGATGATCGCCGCCACCTGGGCGGATTTCAGCTCCCGCGACCCAACCCGTGCCGCGGTCTCCGAGTGCGAAGTGAAGACATCGCGGAAGCTGCCGCACCCCAGGAGGGCGACCAGCCCAATCGGTACTCCGAGACCAACTCGACGCATGTAAGCTCCAGAATGAAGTGTGGCCGTGGGCCAGTACGGCAGTGCACCAGGGGGCCAGGGGGCCAGATGTCGGGCAGTTACTGTCCCACTATCGCACTGGCGCTCTGCCCCACTGCCGCCAGCGCGCGCACCAGCGCGGGGACCAGACTCTCGCCGCCCAATCGCACCAGTCGGAGCGCGAGGGGAACGGTGCGGCGGATATCCGCCGCCAATTGGACGTTGTCGAGGGCCACGGTAAGCCGGGTCATGCGAGGTGCGGCTCCGGCCCGAAAGGTGACCCGGGCCTCGTCGCCCCGTACCAGGATGTGTTGGATCCCCAGTTCCCCCCCCAGCACCCGGAGATGCGCCAGATCGAGCAGCCGTTCGGCCTCGACCGGCAAGGGGCCGAAACGCTCCCGCATTTCCTGCCGTAGCTCTTCAATTTCACCAGACCGGGCCGCCCGCGCCAGTCGCCGGTAGAGATCGAGCTTGGTATCCTCGTCGTCGACATAGGCCTCGGGAAGCGCCGCCGCGCCGTCGAAGACCACTTCGGGGGGCGGGTACCCCACCCGTTCATCCATCCGCCCATCCGACCGCCCGACGGCCTTGAGAGCGGCCACCGTTTCCTCCAGCCACCGGAGATAGAGATCGAACCCGACCGCGTGGGCGTGGCCCGACTGCTGCGCGCCCAACAGGTTGCCGGCGCCCCGAATCTCGAGGTCCTTGAGCGCAATCCGGTAACCCGCGCCGAGGTCGGTATGGTGTTCCAGCACCTTAAGCCGGTCCTCCGCCACCGGGTCCATGACGTCGGGGGTGATCAGATAGCAGTAGGCCCGGCGGTGGCTCCGTCCCACTCTGCCGCGCAACTGATAGAGCTGGGCCAGGCCGAGCTTGTGGGCGTCGTGGACGATCATGGTGTTGGCATTGGGAACATCGAGCCCGGATTCGACGATCATGGTCGACACCAGGATGTCGACTTCGGCTCGCACGAACCCGAGCATCACCCGCTCCAGCCTCTCGGCCGGCATCTGGCCGTGAGCGACGCCGACCCGGGCCCGCGGAGCGAGGTGGCGGACCCGGGCGGCGATCGTGTCGATCGTCTCGATCCGGTTATGGACGAAGAACACCTGCCCGCCGCGATCGAGCTCCCGGGCGATCGCTTCCTCGATCAGGGCGTCATCCCACGGCTCGACGAACGTGAGGATGGGAGATCGGTCCCGGGGCGGGGTTTCGATCAACGTCAGGTCCCGCAGCCCAGCGAGGGACATGTGCAGGGTGCGAGGGATCGGCGTCGCGGTCAGGGTAAGCACGTGGATCGACAGCCGGAGCTCCTTGAGCCGCTCCTTGTGGCGCACCCCGAAGCGGTGCTCCTCGTCCACCACCAGGAGGCCCAGGTCCTTGAACACCACATCCCGGGAGAGGAGCCGGTGGGTGCCGATCACGATATCTACCTTCCCTGCGGCCACCTCGGCCAGGACCCGCTTCTGCTCTTCCTGATTGAGGAACCGGGAGAGCACCGCGACCCGCACCGGGTAGTCGGCCAGCCGCTCCGCGAAGGTGCGGCCATGCTGGTCGGCCAGAATGGTGGTGGGAACCAGCACCGCGACCTGCTTGCCGGCCTGGACCGCCTTGAAGGCGGCCCGGACCGCGACTTCGGTCTTGCCGTACCCCACGTCGCCGACCACCAGCCGGTCCATCGGCACCGGCCGCTCCATGTCCTGCTTCACATCGTCGGTCGCCTTGCGCTGGTCGGCGGTATCCTCGTACAGGAAGGCCGACTCCAGCTCCCGTTGCCAGCGGGTGTCGGGTGGAAGGGCATAACCCGGCGCGATCTTGCGCCGGGCGTACAGGTCGAGCAGCTCTGCCGCCATCTGCTGGATCGCGGTGCGGGTCTTCTCCCGTTGCTTCTTCCAGGCGGTGCCGCCCAGCCGGTGCAGCCGGGGCGGCGCCTGCTCGCCATCCTCGCCTGCGGCGCGGTAACGCTCCAGTTGATCGAGGCGATACAGCGGAACATTGAGCCGGTCGCCACCCTCGTATTCCACCACGGCGGCTTCAATGGTCGCCTCGCCGGCCATGATCATCTGGATCCCGCGATAGATCCCGATCCCGTGATCGAGATGCACGACATAGTCGCCCGCGGTAAGCGCGCCGGTGGCCAGGGAAGGGGCAGCCTGGCGGTAGCGGCGAGCCCGGCGGAGCCGGCGGGCCCGCCGGAAAATCTCATGGTCGGTGAGCACCCGGAGGGTCGGCATCACGAACCCGCCGTCGAGGGCACCGACCGCGAGCATGGCCGCAGCGGCGCCGGAATCGCCTTCGTGCAAGAGCTCATCGAGCCGCTCGAGCTGGCCGGCGTTGTCGCACAGGATCAGGGTGGCCCCCCCGGTTCCCCCGAGCACCGCGCGAAGCCGGCCGAGATTCCGATCCACCGCTTCGGGAGATAAAAAGCCGGCCTGGAGCTCGGGGTGCTCTTCCCGGAGGAGGATCCGAGGGAACCGGGACAGGCTTGCGGTCCAGGCGTGCGGCTCGGCGAAGAGGTCCTCCCGGCGGGGCGGCATCTCGCCCAGCCGCCGGGCCACCTCGAGGTGGTGCTCGGCCTCCTTCCAGGCCCGGGCGACTTCCTCCGCGTTGGGATGCGCGGATTCCTCGATCAGGAGCGTCTCGGAGGGGAGAAGGTCGAGGACGGTACGTCGGGCGGTCACATCGGAGGCGGTCAGGCGGTCGGGCGGTCGGGCGGCCGTGGTCTCAGGGAGCGCCCCCGTTCCAATCGGCAGCACGGTCACTTCGGCCTGCTCTTCACCGCTCCGCTGGGTGGTGAGATCGAAACTGCGGATCGAACTGATCTCGTCACCCCACCATTCCATCCGGGCCGGGGCCGCCATCCCGAAGCCGTACAGGTCCACGATGCCGCCCCGCACGCTGAACTCGGCGACCTCGGTCACCACCGGCACCCGGCGATACCCCATGGATTCGAGGGCAGCGGCCAAGTCGCGCAGGGGCCGGTGCATTCCGACCCCCAGCGAGAGCCGGAGCCGCTCCAGGGCCGCGGGCATCAGGGTCTTCTCGGCGGTTGCCCGGGCCGTCGTCACCAGAATCCGAAGCCGGCCCCGCAGCAGCGCCTCGAGGGTTTCGGCGCGTTCCCCCGCGATCTCCAAGTGGGGCTCCTCTTCCCCCAAGGCCTCCCGCTGGGGGTAGAGGGCACTCGCCTGCCCCGTGAGGATGGCAAGGTCGGAGAGCCACCGCTCCGCGTCGGCCGGCGTCGCGGTGACCACGGTAAACAGCCGCTGGGGGAGTTGCTCGGCCAGCCAGGCCACCATGACCGCCCCGCTCGAACCCGGCAGCCCACCGATCCGGAGCGCGTGCGAGGGGGCGGGGAGCCGGCCCGGGAGATCCTGCGCGAACGCGGTTCGACCGAAGGCGGAGAGGATGGGCTCGATCATGGCCAGGCGGTCGGGCGGGCGGGCGGGCGGGCAGGCGGGCGGGCGGGCGAGCCCGCACCCTGGCGTCCGGCTCGCCATCCCGCGAGGGCCGCGTCGGCGAGCGCCAACACCGCCGCAAGCAGGAGTACCGGCCCTCGGAGGTCGGCCCTCCCGCCCGCCGCAAAGGCCGCGGCTCTGGCGCTCCCCGGGGCTACCACGCGCGCGCCCGGCCAGAGCCGCCGGACCCCGGCGTCGCTGATCCGCACCAGGCTGGATTCGCGCGGGTCGGGGTTCACGGCAACGACGCCGATCGTATCGCGGCCGGCCAGGAGGAAGTACAGGCCAAGCTCCCCGGGCCGGAACACCTCTCCCCCTGCCACGGTTCGGGGAACTCCGTCCCGGACCACCGCGGTTGCGGCGCCGGGGAGCGGGACCGGATTCCCGGGCGCGGCGTCCTCGAAGACCAGCTCGCCGCGGACGGCACGGTTGGCGAGATAATCCACGAAGGGAACGAACTCGGCCGAGAGGGGCAGTTCGGTCCAGGCGGGCTCGAGCCGGCTGCCGAGCAGCACCACCTCACCGCCGCGCACCAGCCAGGGGCTTCCCCCCGCCGTCACCAGTATCTCGCGCGACCCCGGAGGCCCGAGCAGCGCATAGCGCCGGGCGAGCTGATGCCGTCCTAACACGGCGCCGCTATCGGTCACGCTGCTTCCCGGAACCGGATCGCCATAGCGCCAGGCCACCCCGCGGGCCGCGAGCGCCCGGTTGAGCGCGCCGAGTCCGGCGGGGTCCGCAGGCGGTTGAACGATGGACGGACCGCTCCCCAGCGATCCGATCGTGAGGTCGGTCCCCCGAGCCAACCGGCCGTTCTGCAAAAGCACTTCGCACGCGATCCCGAGGAACCGCTCCTGGCTCCCCCAGGTGGCCCGGGCCGGGGGAGCGACCCTCACGGCGGTCTGCCGGACGTCATCCAGCCGGAGCTCGTCGGGCTCCAGCTCGGCCCGGACCGGCCACCATCCGGGCGGTAACGGCCCGCTCGGTACCGAGGCGGTCGTGCCGCCTCCAACCAGCTGCTGCCTTGGGGGGCGCTCGCCGAAGCGAACCGATAACGCCACACTGCGGCCCTCGGTGCCCGTCGTCGCCACGGTAACTCGGCCGCCCTCGGGCCCCCACGGCTGCCTTCCCGGGAGGAGACCCGAAATGCCGAGGTTAGGGACCGGATCCTCCTCCGGCCTGACCACCACGATCGGAGGCCGCTCCTTCCCGGGATCCGGAGCCGCAGCGACCGCACCGGATTGCAGGTCACTGAGGACCAGAACGGTGCCCGGCAGGGATTGCCCCGCGAGCGTTTGCTGCGCGAGGCCGATCGCCTCACCGAGATCCAGCCGCCGGGGTTCCGGGCCAATCCGGTCCACCATGCCCTCCAGCTCCGGCCCGGTCCCGCGGCGGGGAATCGCGTCGGCCACAATCAACCAGAGCGCATCCTCGGACCGCGCCGCAGCGAGGATCTCACGCGCCGCCTGGCGCAAGCCGTCGAGGACCGGCCTCCCGCCAGCCGTCGCCGCGCTAGAGAGGGAGTTGTCGAGCACGAGAACGATCGCGGTCGGGGTGTGGCTCGTCACCCCTCCCGAGGGAACCATGGGCCCCGCGGCGGCGAGGACCAGGGCCGCGATGAGCAGGGTGCGCACCAGGAGCAGAAGCCAGTTCTGGAGGGTGAGCCGCCGGTGCCGGGCCCGGGCGGTTTCCGCCAGATAACGGGTCGCCGGAAACATGACCGTCGGCGGCTCCCGCCGGGCGAACAGGTGCAGCACCAGCGGAATGGCGGCGGCCGCGAGTCCCCAGAGCGCCCACGGCGCGGCAAAGCCGATCACGCGAGTCGAGTCGAGCGAACCAGCGCTTGCCGGAGGGCAAGGCCGAACGGCGTATCGGTGGTAACCCGCTCATAGGCGATGCCGCGGCGCCGGCAGGCGGCCCGCCATTCCGTCACCACCCCCCGCACCGTGCGGGCATAGGCCTCGGCCCAGTCGGCCGGACGGAGCACCACTGACTGGCCCGACTCGGGATCTTCATAGCGCGCTTCGGAGGGCCCTCGGAGCTCGACCTCTTCCGGATCCATCAGGTGCAGCACCAGCACCTGGTGCCCCCGGTGCTTCAGGAATCGCAACGCGGTGAGTGCCAAGGGTGGGTCGAAGAGGAGATCGGAGACGAATACCACCAGGCCGCGGCGCCGGAGCTGCTCCACTACCCGGCGGAGCGCCGGCTCGGCCGCGGTGCCGCGCCCCGGAGGGGATTCCATCAGCTCCCGCAGCAGGAGGTGCCATTGACTATGGCGGGCCCGGGGCGGGACGACCCGCCGCACGGACTCATCGAAGGTGATGAGGCCGGTGGCATCCCGCTGCCGCAGCAGCACCAGAGCCAGCGCGGCCACCAGGCAATGGGCATAGGCCAGCTTGGTGAGCCGCCGGTCGGGCGCGCCGGACCAATCCATCGAGCGGCTGGCATCGAGCACCAGCATGGCCCGAAGATTGGTTTCCTCTTCGAACTGCTTGACGTAGAGCCGGTCGCTCCGACCCAGCAGCCGCCAATCGAGGTAGCGGGGCTCGTCCCCCGGCTGATACATGCGGTGTTCCGCGAACTCAATGAAGAAGCCTCGCCGCGGGGAGCGGTGCAGCCCGGTGAGGAACCCTTCCACGATGCCCTCGGTGACCACTTCGAGTCCGCCGAGGCGGGCGACTTCGGCAGGATCCAGCAGGTCGAGCCGGGATCGGCCCGCGATGATCGGGGGGGGGGAGGCCATGGCCCCGGTCAACGTAGGGTCGTAACTCCGGTGAGTCAACGCGAGGCAAAGGTGTCCCGCCCGGGGGACAGCGGGGGGCTGAGGGGACTTCGGACGTGGCCCTAACCGCTTGACCGTCAGGCGTTTGGGCCGGAGGGTCTGGAGGGCAGCGGTGGCATCTCCCATGCTATCTTGAGCGGCGATGAGCCTGCTCCTCGTGGCATTCTCGCTCTCCTTGGGGTTG
>DATECI010000074.1:0-9941 GCA_035286985.1 Gemmatimonadales bacterium | reverse complement strand
TGACCGTTGACGTTTTCCTAAAGCTCACTAGCCTCCCGCCGAATCAAGTCCCATGCCTCCCTGACGTGTGCTTCGGTCGTCGTCAAGTGCCCCAGCGCCAGCCGGAGAACGTAGCGTCCCTTGAGCCGGGTGCCGGTGAGGAAGATCTTGCCGGTCGCGTTGAGCCGCTCCAGCAGGTCACGGTTCAGCCGATCGAGATCGCCGGCCAGCTCGGACTCGCCAGCCGGGACCAGCCGGAAGCACACCGTCGCCAACGGCGCCTCCCCGATCCGCTCGAACCCGGGCTCCCCATCCACCCAGTCCGCGAACAGCTTTCCGAGCCGGATGTGCTCCCGGAGCATGGCCCGGAGTCCCTCGACGCCGTAGGTCCGGATGACAAACCAGAGCTTGAGAGCCCGGAACCGGCGGCCCAGCTGGATGCCCCAATCCCGAAAATTGACCGCCGCGTCGTCATAGGCGGCTTTGAGGATCTCGGCCGACGCGGAGAAGGAGCGGAGCAGCGCGGCCGGGTCGCGCACGAAGTAGGCGGAGCAGTCGAAGTTCACCAGCAGCCACTTGTGCGGGTTAAAAACCAGACTGTCGGCGTGCTCGGCGCCATCCAGGATCCAGCGCATTTCGGGAAGGATGGCCGCCGATCCCGCGAAGGCGGCATCCACGTGCAGCCAGAGGTCCTCCCGCCGGCAGACCTCGGCGATGGCCCGGACCGGATCGATCGCGGTAGAGCCGGTCGTGCCGACCGTCGAAACGACACCGCAGGGCACCAAGCCGGCGACCCGATCTGCCGCAATCGCTGCCTCGAGCGCGGGAACACTCATCGCGGCGGCGGCATCGGTCGGGATCAGGCGAATGTGGTCGGGCCGGATCCCCGCGAGGCGGGCTCCCTTGGGCACGGAGGAATTCGCCTCCTCGCTGGTATACACTGTCAATGCGTCGACCGCCCGACCACTCGACCGCCTGACCGCCTGGTCCCTCGCGGTGATGAGCGCCACCAAGGTGGCCGTCGAGGCGGTATCCTGAATGACCCCGGTGAACCCCTCCGGGAGCCCCAGCATCCGGCGCAGCCATTCCATCATGGCCTGCTCGAGCTCGGTGGCCGCGGGCGAAGTGTTCCAGGACATGCATTGGGCGCCCAACGCCGCGGTCAACATCTCCGCGAGGATCGAGGCCGGGCTGGTGTTGGCCGGGAAATAGCCAAAGAAGCCGGGATGGCCCCAGTGGGTGAGGCCCGGCACGATGATTCGCTCGAAATCCTCCATGATCCGCTCGAACGCCTCGCCCTGCTCCGGAGGACCCGGCGGGATCCGCCCCCGGATTTCGCCCGGTGTAACCGTGGGCTGGACCCGATAGTGTCCGAGGTCGCGGAGGTAGTCCGCCATCCAGTCCGCGAGTTGGTGCGCCTGACTCCGGAACGCTTCGGGGTCGAGGCGGGGGAACAACGCCTCAGCACTCATGCGATCCTCCGGGGTGGGTTACCATTCTTCCATGACGATCGCCTGCCTTTGGGCCGAGCCGGGCGTAACGCCGATCGATTGGGGTGCCGCCTGTCGCGCGCTGGCCGACCGAGACCGATCGCTGGGCGCGGTGATCATGCGGGTGGGGGGCGACGGGTTCGTCCCCCGCCCCTCACTATCCGCGTTCGAGTCGCTCGCCCACAGCATTGTCTATCAGCAGCTTTCGGGAAAGGCGGCCGAGACCATCTTGGGCCGGTTCCGGGCGCTTTACCGAAACGGTGCGCCCCTCGATCCGCAGGCAATCCTCGCCACTCCCCACCGCAAACTGCGAGGCGCGGGGCTCTCGGAGGCCAAGGCCCGGGCGATCCGCGATCTCGCCGCCCACACCGTCCGGGGAGAGATCCCTCCGATCGATGAGCTCCGCCGGATGAGCCCGGAGGCCGTCATCGAGCGCCTGACCGTGGTCCGGGGAATCGGGCGGTGGACGGTGGAGATGCTGCTGCTCTTCCGGCTCGGACATCCCGACGTGCTGCCGGGCCACGACCTCGGCATTCGCAAGGGACTCGCGCGCATCATGCGCCGACGCGAGCTCCCCGAGCCCGAGGCGGTCATGCGCCGGGGAGAACGCTGGCGCCCGTTCCGCTCGGTGGCAAGCTGGTATCTCTGGCGCGCAGCAGAACTGCCGCGAGGCCGATCGCCGACTCGCTCCCGGTAATCGCCACCAAATCGCCGGGCTCCAACCGGGTTCGCGAGGTCGGGGCCGGATCCCGCTGATTGCCGCGGGAAAGTGCCACCACCGTGGCCCCGGTCCGGCCCCGGAGATTCAGCTCTCCCAACGTTCTCCCAGCCGCTGCGCTGCCCGGCTGCACTTCCAGCGGGACGATCGCTCCCAGTCCGGGAAGCATACCGCGCACCACCTCGAACATGCCGGTGTCGCCGCTGTGGCCTTGCTTGGAGAGGACGTGGACCACAAGCTCGGCCCCCGCCCGAGAATGCTGGTCGAGGTTCCGTGCCGTGCGCCAGAACGCCACGGCCAGCACCAGCAAATACGCCGCGACCACGCCCAGCACGCCGAAAGGCGGGACAAACGGCAGGGTCAACAAGGTGAGGGGAACCCCGACCGCGATGACCAGACTGATCTTGAGAATGGCGGTGAGACTCTGCCGCGGGGCGAGCCCCTGGTCCACGCCTTTCGCCGGACGGGGGAGGGCGGACTCCGCCAGGCTCGTCGCGAGCCGATGCATCGTACGAACCAGTCCGATGGCGAAGGGGAGGGCCACCAGAGCGCCGGCCGCGAGCAGGGCCATTCGCGCCGGCCTCGACCCGCCGGTTTCCGTCCCGATCCAGAGCGGGAGCCGGCGATAGGCCACCGACGTTGCGATGATCACGGCCGTCACGCACGCCGCATCGAGCACCAGGAATCGCAGCAGGCGTTTGCGCCGGGCCTCGGGGCCGGGGCGGGGCTTGGGTGAGACCAGCAGCTCGACCCATGAGGCATAGAGGGTGGCCACGGTCTGCACCGGATGGGGGAGCTTGCGGTCCACCCAGGCGGCGAATCGATCGGCCCGCCGGGCCAGGAGCGGGGTGATGAAAGCCGTCGCGGTCGCGACCGCCACCGCAACCGCGAACAAGGGGCCGGCGGCCCGGGAACCCCGCGCGGCGGCGAGGCCGGCGATCACGAACGAGAACTCGCCGATCTGCGCCAGGCTCATCCCGGAGCGGATGGCATCGCGAGTGCCGTAGCCGGCCAGGAAAACCCCGGCGGTGACCCCAAGGGTTTTCCCGGCCAGTACGACGCCGGTCAGTACGACGGCAGCGGCCCAGCCTCCGCCCTCGGCCAGCGCGGCAGGATCGAACAGCATGCCGGCCGCCACGAAAAACACCGCGGCAAAGAGATCGCGGACCGGGCGGATCGTCTCCGCCACGATGCGATGGCGGCCCGACTCGGCAACCAGGGCTCCGGCCATGAATCCCCCCAACGCGACCGAATAACCCGCCACATAGCTCAACACCGCGAACCCCAACGCCACGCCCAGACCGGCGACCAGGGTCGTCTCGGCACGCCGAAGCGACACGACCGCGTTGATGGCCCGGGGAACCACCAACATGCCGGCCACGACGAGCAGGAGAAGGAACATCCCCAGCCGACCCAGCATCGTGGCGAGTTCGGCTCCGGACAAGGCATTCCCCGCGGCCACGGTGGTGAGCACCGCAATCAAGGCGACCGCAACCAGGTCCTCCATCACCAGCACGCCGAAGACGATGTCCCGGAAGCGCCGATCGGCATGGATATCCGCCAAAGTCCCCCCGGCGATCATGGTGCTCGAGATGGCCACGATGCCCGCGGTGAGGAGGCTGGCCAGGGGAGTCCAGCCAAAGGCGCGGGCCGCGCCGTAACCCAAAAGCAGCATGAGGCCCACCTCGACCACCATGGCGAGCGCGACCCGCGGACCCAGCGTCACGAGCCGGCGTAGTCGGAACTCGAGTCCGATCGAGAACAGCAGCAGCACCACGCCAAGCTCGGCGAGAATCCGGATGGTCTCGGGACTGTGAATCAGGGGTCGAACCAGCATGCCGGCGGCGAGGTATCCTACGATGACCGGCAGCCGCAGCCGCTGAAACAGCACGGTGGCGAGGGCCGCCGTGCCGAGAATCAGGGCGAGATCGCGAAGGAAGAAATAGGCTGAGTCCGACGCCATCAGAGGATTGTAACGCTGGCCGGCACTCGGCGCGTCCTGGTGGCGGCAGTCCCTGTCAACGGAACCGGGGTCGGGGTCATATTAGGGTTCCGGAAACGCACCACCCCACCAGCGTGCCGGCGGGGTGGTGCGGACTGGGCAGCTCCCGAGGAGGGACTCGAACCCCCGACCCGGTGATTAACAGTCACCTGCTCTACCAACTGAGCTACTCGGGATTGACGCGAGCCACGGGCTAAAATAGCGGGCTCGCGGCGCCACCAGCAACTTCCTCTCGGGAGTTCCGTGCGATTCGGGATACTGACCATTCTCCTGGCCGGCGCGCTGCCGCTCGCGGCGCAAACCGAGCCCGCTCAACCCCGGCTCCGAGCCGGCCGGCTGGATGGCCCTCTCGTTCTCGATGGCCGGCTGGACGAGCCCGCCTGGGCCATCGCGGATTCGATCGCCTCGCTGACCCAGGTCACCCCCGTCGAAGGAGCAACCGCCGCCAGCCGCACTGTGGTGAAGGTTTTGGCTGGCCCCCGCGAAATCGCATTCGGTATTGTGGCCTACGGTGCGCCCGGAACGCCCATCACCACCTTCAGCAAAGCCCGGGATAGTGATCTCGACGAGGAGGATTACGTCGGTCTCGTACTGGACACCTTTCGCGACGGCCGTTCCGGATATGTCTTTGCCGTCAATCCATCCGGGGCGAGGTGGGACGGACTGGCGGTCCGTCAGGGCGAATCGGAGGACGACTCCTGGGACGCTATCTGGGAAGCGGCCACCGCCCCGGATGGAAACGGCTGGTCCGCCGAAATCCGGATCCCGATCCGGAGCCTGATCTTCCGGCCCGGCCTTACCTCGTGGGGGTTCAACGTCGAGCGGCAAGTGAAGGCCAATCAGGAGGTCACCCGATGGGCCAGCCCGGCCCAGAACATCAGGGCCACCCAGACCAGCCGGGCCGGGCTCCTCGAGGATCTCCCCGCCTTCAGGCTGGGACTGGGTTTGAGTATTCGTCCCACCGTGTCCGGGGGCTTTGCCCACCCCGCGCCGGGGACTCCCCTGAATGGATCGTTCAAGCCGTCGCTCGACATCACCGAACGGCTGGGGTCCAATCTGCTCGCCTCGCTCACCCTGAATACCGATTTCGCCGAAACCGACGCCGATTCCCGGCGCACCAATCTGACCCGCTTCCCGCTCTTCTTTCCGGAGAAGCGGTCCTTCTTCCTCGAGGCCAAGGACATCTTCGAGTTCGGCCCCAACCTGGGGGAAGAGGTCGTTCCGTTCTTCAGCCGCCGGATCGGCTTGCTCGAGGGGCAGGTGGTTCCGCTCCGGGCCGGGCTCAAGCTGAACGGCCGGGCCGGCCAATCGAATTTCGGCGCCCTGGTAAGCCGCACCGGCAGCGTTTCGGGACTGACCGATGGGCAGCTCATGGGTACGGCGCGATTTCGCCAGAACGTGTTGGGAGAGTCCTCGGTGGGAGCGATTGCCACGTGGGGCGATCCTCGAGGCCGCGGCGGGGCCCGCACCATTGGAGCCGATGCGATCTACCACACCTCGCGTTTCCGGGGCGACGAGAATCTCACCATCGGAGCCTGGGCTGCGCGGGTGGATCGGGACAGCTTGACGGGAAACCGCGAAGCCTACGGACTCCTGGTGGACTACCCCAACGACCTCTGGGACGTGGTTGCGAGCTGGAAGCACATCGGATCCGGGTTCGACCCCTCGCTCGGCTTCGTGCCCCGGCGCGGAATCGAGCGCTATCGTCTGGGGGTGAGCTTCCGGCCTCGCCCGCACCGCTGGGGCATCCGCCAGATGTTCTTCGGGCAGAGCTTTTCCCTGGTGACCGGAGCCGAAGGCCGGTGGGAGTCCTACCAGATCTCTCTGGCGCCGATCAACTTTGAGCTGGAAAGCGGCGACCGGTTCGAAGCCAACATCAGTCCCCAGGGGGAGCACCTGGTCGAGCCGTTTGAGGTGGCCGACGGCGTGATCATCGCGCCGGGCTCCTACCATTTCAGCCGCTATCGGCTGGAAACGGAGTTTGCCGCCCGACGCCGCATTTCGGGGCAGCTGACCTGGCGCTTCGGAGGATTCTACAGCGGGACCCTTCACCAGCTGGAAGCAGAAGCCGCCTGGAAGCCTTCCCCCCAAGTCAGCCTGGAGCTCGATGCCGAGCACGACATTGGCCGGCTGCCGGAAGGCAACTTCTCCTCCTCCGTCATTCGGGCCCAAGCTCTCCTCAACTTCTCGACGGACCTGACGCTGAGCAGCCTCATCCAGTACGACACCGACTCCAGGAGCTGGGGGTCGAACACCCGACTCCGCTGGTCCTTCAGCCCATTGGGAGATGTTTTCGTGGTTTACAACCACAATATCCGGGACCTGGGCGACCGGCTGGGCTTCGAGTCGAACCAGCTGCTGGTGAAGGCGCAGTACACCCTACGGTATTAGACGGTAGCTAGGTCGCTAGGTCGGCTTTCCGACCACTCCCCGAAGCTGCCGCCTTTTTCCACAGCACGTTTGCAGCCCCGGGAAAGCGTCCATTTGATTGCAGATTCATAACTTACCGTTGATATTCCTGTCCAGTTGGCAGGACCCGTCCATCCCGCCAGTTTCCCACGCGACTCTGTAACAATTACACACTGTTTTGCTATCGTCTATTGTCGCGCCAGATTGGCATAAAATATTATGTCGCAAGGTTTTACCCGCGTCCTTATGGTTTGTTTTCCGCCCCCCTCCCGTTAGCTTTCACCCATGGTATTGCACCCGCTGTTCGGTCATCGCGAGGCCCGGAGTAGGCTGGCTGCCGCCTTCCGGAGCCGGCGGCTGCCCCAGGTTCTCCTCGTCACCGGTCCGGTTGGGATCGGGAAGCAGCGGTTTGCCCTCTGGCTCGCCCAGCTCCTTCTCTGCGAGGCTCCCACGGAGGAGCCTTGCGGTCGCTGCCGGGCCTGCCGCCGGGTGCTCGATCTGGGGCATCCCGACCTCCACTGGTTCATCCCGATTGCCCGCCCCAAGGCGGGGGAGCCGGACCGACAGGTCGAAGAAGCGGCGGAGCTCTTGGCCGAGGCTCTTTCGGCCCGCCGGGAGCGGCCTTTCTCCGAGCCCGGCGACGGCATGGGTTTCCACCCGATCGCCAGTGTGCGGCTGCTGTTGCGCCGGGCCGGGTTAACGCCGGTCGAGGGAGCCAGGAAGGTGTTCGTGGTCGGGGAGGCCGACCGACTCGTCCCCCAGGAGTCGAACCCGGAAGCGGCAAACGCGCTGCTCAAGTTCCTGGAGGAGCCGCCGTTGGACACCTGGGTAGTGCTCACGACGACCGAAGCCGAGCGGGTCCTGCCGACCATCCGCTCCCGCGTCGTCCCGGTCCGGCTCAGCCGGCTACCTGATGTCGAGGTTCGCGCATTCGTCGAAGCGGTCATTCGACCGGCCGGCGAAGAGGCAATCGCCGCGCTGGTTCGGCTGGCCGATGGTGCCGTGGGCGGGCTCGCCGGGGATGGAGAAGCAGGAAGCGAGCGTGGGTCCCGGGCTGTCACCGAGGCGCGCGCCTTCCTCGCCTCCCTCGAGCATGGCCCGGGCGGCCGGCTCGAGCGGGCGCTCAGGCAGCTGCCCTGGTCCGCTCGAGGCGGCTTTACCGAGTTGCTCGATGCGGTCGCCCGCGAGCTGTCCGAGCAAGCCAGGACCGCCGCCAGCCGGGATCGGGTCGAGTCCGTGGCGGAGGCCCTCCACCGCGTCGCAACGGCACGAGAGGAGGCCCAGCGTAACGTGAACCCCCAATTGCTGCTGGCCGACCTCGCCAACGAGCTCGCGGAGGTGTTGTGACGTTGAGCCATCTCGGTCCGGGAGGCGATGCCCGCATGGTGGACGTGAGCGGGAAGGAGGTCACCGACCGCTTGGCCCGCGCCGAAGGCGCCGTGCGCATGTCTTCCGCCGCCTTCGAGCTGGTCCGGACCAATGCGGTGGCCAAGGGTGATGTGCTGGCCGTCGGGCGGCTAGCCGGGATTCAGGCGGCCAAGCGGACGGCGGAGCTGATCCCGCTCTGTCATCCCCTGCCGCTCGACCAGATCGAGGTGGAGCTGTCCCTCGATCCGTCGCTGCCCGGGGTCCGGATCGCGGCGCAGGCTCGCACCGCAGCGAAGACCGGAGTGGAAATGGAAGCACTGACCGCAGTCGCGGTCGCCAGCTTGACGATCTACGACATGGTGAAGTCAGCGGATCGCGCCATGAGCATCGAAGCGATCCGGCTGACCCACAAAGCCGGCGGGCGGAGCGGTGAGTACGTCGCCCCGGACGCCGGACCACTGAAGGAGGACCGATGAAGAATCCCTGGGACGAGCTGGCCCGCGAACAGCGCCGCAAGGGGCGGTGGCGGGTTCGGCTGGCCGCAGCCGGCACGCTGGTCGCCGGCGTGGGCCTGGTCGGAGCGCTCGGTGCGGCCTTGACCGGACTGAGTGCCTCGAACCAGTTCGGGAACGCCACCCCGGCCCTGGTGCAGGCGGAAATCTCCGCCTTGCGCCGCGAGCTGGACGACGCCCGGGGCCGGCTGGCCCTCGCCGAAGTCCGATTGGAGCACGGGAAGGCAGTGGCGAAGTACTCCGAGGTCTACCGGGTCCCGGCCGATCTGGCCGAAGCCATCTACGACATCGCTCTGGCAGAGGGGCTGCACCCCTCGCTGGGGTTTCAGCTGGTCAAAGTGGAAAGCCGCTTTCAGCCCGATGCCCGAAGCGAGCGGGGTGCGATCGGCTATACCCAGCTCCGGCTCAAGACCGCCCGCGGGTACGACTCGACCATCACCGAGCGCGACCTGTTGGATCGCGACACCAATCTGCGAGTGGGGTTTCGCTTCCTGAAGGACCTGATCGCCCGATTCGATCAGGATGTCCACCTGGCCCTGGTAGCGTACAACCGGGGCCCGACCCGGGTGGAGGAGATGATGACGCGAGGCGAAAACCCCGCGAACGGCTATGCTGAAATCGTCTTGAAGGGAGTCAAGAAGGGATCGTAAGGCGCTGCCCGGCCAGGAGCGGCCGGCCGGCCGGCATTCGGTTGGCTTGCCGCAGGGCTTGAACGGAGGTTCGGTACCGGCGGGCGAGGCTCGAGAGAGTTTCGCCCGCTTTCACTATGTGAACCCGTTTGCCGGCGGCGGGGCGCGCCGCACCCGGCTTAACCCGGAGCACCTGACCCACCCGGATGACCGCATGCTGCCCCAGCCGATTCCAGACCCGCAGGTTGGCCACGCTCACCCCGTAGCGCCGGCTCAGATGACTCAAGGTTTCTCCACGCCGCACCCGGTGGGTGGAGCCTCCGCCCAGGTTCGGATCCGGGACCACGCGCCGGTTCTCGGCGACCCACCCGGCCAGGCGGGCCTTCCCCGGAATCCGCAAGATCTCGCCGGGGCGAGGCGCCCGGGCCTTGAATTCAGGATTCAGGCTCCGCAAGTCGGCCAGCGTCACGCCGTAGCGCGATGCGAGGCGCCTCATGGTTTCCCCGCGCTTGGCGTGGTGCACGAAGCTGGTGAGGCGCTCCGCTGCGGGAAGGACATCGAGCCCGGCCTGGGCCTCCTCGCCGCGGCCCGCGGGAACCCAGACCACCGACCGTCGCTGGGGAGGGGTGACCGCGCGAAGATAGACCGGATTGGCCGCCCACAGATCGGCGAGGGAAACGCCAGCCAGATTCGCGATGACATCGAGCCCGGTGGCCTCGTGCACGACGACTGAGTCGGGCGGCTCGGGCGGGGCGGGGGCGATGGGGGGAAAGCCATAGCGCTCGGGCAGCTTGGCAATCATCGCCGCCGCAATCAGCTTGGGAACGTAGTCCT
>DATECI010000073.1:0-4553 GCA_035286985.1 Gemmatimonadales bacterium | reverse complement strand
CCATCGCTTCGGCGAGAAGACCAAGAAGACCGAGGAGGCCGAGGGCGATCTGGCCCTGGAGATCGCCGATATCCTGTTGGTCCTGATTTGCATCGCCAATCGGGAAGGCATCGACCTCCAGCAGGCGTTCGACCGGATGATGGAGAAAGTGGAGCGGCGGGATACCAGCCGGTGGACGAAGAAGCAGTGAACGGTGAACGGGAAGTGCGGTCCGGTTGACTGTTGACTGTCGTTCTACTCCCAGTCTTCCGGGGCGCTCAGCAGTTCATTGAGCAGGATCAGATAGCTCGAGTAGCGCTCCGGGTGGATCTTGCCGGCCTCCGCCGCGGCCCGCACCGCGCAGCCGGGCTCGCTCCGGTGGCTGCAGTCGGCAAACTTGCAGCACTCGAGAGCCTCGCGCATCTCCGGAAAACAGCGGGCCAGCTCCCGGGGCTCGATACCCCAGAGCCCAACCTCGCTGAACCCGGGGGTATCCACCAGCCAGCCCCCGGCGTCGAGCGGCACCAGGACCGCGGCTACCGTGGTTTGCTTGCCCCGCTTGGCCTTTTCACTGATTTCCCGGGTCCGCAGCGCCAGGCCCGGCTGGAGCCGGTTGAGGAGGCTCGACTTCCCCACCCCGGAGGCCCCGGTGAGCAGCGATTCCCGGTCCCGGAGCGCGGCGAAGAACGGTTCGAGGCCGGTGCCGGCGCGAATACTGATCGGGAACACCTCATAACCCGCACGACGATACCGGTCCGCCAGCACCTCGCCTCGATCGAGGTCGGTCTTGTTGATCACGAGGGCCGCGGGGATTTCGTTGGCTTCCGCGATCGCGAAGAGCCGGTCGAGAAGCTGGGGGATGGGAGCGGGGTCGACCGCGGCCGTCACCACGTACACCCGGTCGAGATTCGCGGCGACGGGGCGATTGCCGCGTCCCGTCGGGGTGCGCCGCTCCAGCAGGTTGCGGCGGGGTAGCACGCCGCTGATGCCGAGGACGCCCGAGTGTCCCTGATCGAGGGTTACCCGGTCTCCCACCACCACCCGATCGTACTGATCCCGCCGGGCCTTGCCGCGCAGAACGGCGGTTGTCGCTCCGGCATCGGTTGCGATCTGGAAGCGGCTCCCTTCCCGCGCCAGAACCAGGCCGGTCCGCTGGCTCACCAGTCCTCCGGCCGGGCGGCGATCGCGGCGTCCAGCGCTTCCTTCACATCGTAGAGGGAAAGGGCCTTGATCCGGACGTCGGCCTCTTCCGGCGAGCGACCCCAGGCAAGGGGCGGCGTCTCCACGGTGCCGAGGGGCCGGTCGCCCGCGGGGCTCCAGCGCACGAAGAGCAGAGAGGCCCCATGGCGCCCCTGCTCATCGGGCGCTTCGTCGATCCAGATCGCCACCGAATACGCGTGGCCGTCGGTCCCCCCGAACGCGGGAGCCCGCTCGTGTTTAGCGAGGTAGCCGCCCAGCTTAAACTCGGGTTCCGGAAGCAGCCGCTACCTCGTGGATTCGGCAGAGTTCCGGGGCGGCTTCGGGCACCCGGGCCACTGGCCCGGGGTGCCATCGGGGCGTACCGGCAGCACCCGGCGCTCCCGGGGCACGGTTTCCGGATCTTCCGCGGCCAGGTAGGCGAGCATCGCCGTGAGGGTCGCGTTCCGCTTGAGATTGGGCTCGATCACCTTGTCGTAGGTGTCCCGCCCGGTGTGCCAGGTGTAGGAGCCATAGTCGGCGGGCTCGGAGCCCAGCCCGAACCCGGGGGCCCCATAACACGCGAAGGACGCGTTGTCGGAGCCGCCGCCTGCCGGGCTGCCGGGGAACCCGAGGTTCAACCCCTGACTCAGCTCTCCGGGCAAGCGGCTCACCCACCCGGCGATGTTGGCCCCCGCGGCCACCAATCCCGCCGCCCCGAGATTCACCACTCGGCCGGTGCCGTTGTCCTGGTTGAACAGGGCCTGCAATCCCTTGACGATGTCGGGATGGTCCTCCGCGAAGGCCCTCGATCCAACCAACCCCTGTTCCTCGCCGCTCCAGTGCCCCACCAGGATCGTGCGCTTGGGGGACGGGTAAGCAGCTTTGAGAATCCGCATCGCCTCGAGCATGGTGACGCTGCCGGTCCCGTTGTCGGTGGCGCCGGAGCTACCGTCCCAAGAGTCAAAG
This sequence comes from Gemmatimonadales bacterium, assembly GCA_035286985.1. Lineage (GTDB taxonomy): Bacteria > Gemmatimonadota > Gemmatimonadetes > Gemmatimonadales > GWC2-71-9 > JABFSM01. The sequence goes on along the minus strand of DATECI010000073.1, from coordinate 2,429 downwards.
TGGGCCGAAAGCATCACGTACTCTTCCGGCTTCTCGGTGCCCCGGATTTCCCCGATCACGTTGAACACTGGAATCTCGCCGAGGAATTCGGCCTCCGAGGCAATGCGGAGGAGCGGCCCCTGACGACGCTCGGTAAGCCGGTAGACCAGGCCGTAGTCCTCGCAGCTCAGCCCCATCGTGGGCACCCGCTTGGTCTGAGCCTGGAAGATCCGCGTCGCCCCCCACCCGCCGGTCCAGTTCGAGGTGACGATGCCGAGCGCGCCCGCATCTTCGAGCCGTTGGGCTAGGGCTTTCCCGCCGGCCCCGAACCCGAGATTCCGCCGCTGCCACGCGGCGCGATTCGCCTGCCGGGCGCGATTCAGCTCGTCGAACGCGGGCTGACCGGCCCAGCGGAGGTAGCTCGAGTCGGGCCGGCAGGTGGGCTCGGCCGGAGAGCCGAGCACGAATTTACCCTTCACTTGGGGGAGCCAAGCCGCAAAGCCGGCCGAATCGCCAGGATCCGCCAGAATCACCGTGGCTCCCTGCACCGGTTTTCCCCGGGTACCGGGACTCCATCCCAGCATGGTCCCTTCGAGGCTCCGCACCCGCGGCGCGAGGAGGTCGACATGGGTAGTTCCCCGACGCCAACCGAGCCAGGTCCCATATTGTTCGGTCCGCGCGGTGATGCCCCACTTCCCGTAGGTGGCTTTCAACCACTCCTGACCCGCGGCCATACCGGGCGTCCCGCTCAGGCGGGGCCCGATCGAGTCGGTCAGGGCCTGAATGAGAACCATGGCCTGGGAGTTGGTCATCCCCTCCGACCAGATCCGGCGGAGCACGGGGTCGTCGGTGGGAAAAGACTGGGCTGGCAGGGGGGTCGCGAGACAGAGACCGAACAGCGCAAGAAGACGGGAACGATCCATTGGGACTCCGGGGCGGTTGGCTATCGGCTAGGCAGGGTAGTAGCGGGCGCCGGTTCGCGCCATTTCCACGAGGGCAGGTGCCGGGGTGAACCGAGGTCCGTACTGGGCTGCCAATGATTCGAGCTGATTCACCACCTGGCTCGGCCCCAGGGAATCGATGTAACGCAGCGGTCCCCCGCGGAACGGCGGGTATCCGATCCCATAGATCGCGCCCAGGTCCCCATCGCGGGGAGAGCGGACCACTCCCTCCCCGAGGGCCAGGGCCGCTTCGTTGAGCAGGATGAGCACCAGACGCCGCTCGACCTGTTCGGCGTCCACAGTGGCCAAGGGCGTAATGCTGAGCAGCTTATAGGCCGCCGGATCGGGCTCGGTTTTGCGGCCGCCATGATACAAAAAAAAGCCCTTCCCTGCCTTGCGGCCCAGCCGGCCAGCCTCGACCATCCGGGCCACACCGGGCCCGGGCCGCATCCGATCGCCGTACGCCGCGTGCATGACCTCGCTCGCTTTGAGCCCGACGTCCATGCCAACCTCGTCGAGCAAGGTGATCGGACCTACCGGAAAGCCGAAGCGGGTCATGGACCGATCAATCACGTCAATCGGCACACCCTCGGCGAGCAGAAACCCGGCCTCATTGAGGTAGGGAAAGAGGATCCGATTGACCCAGAACCCCGGGCGGTCCGCCACCACGATCACGGTCTTTCCCATCCGGCGCCCAAACCGCACCGCGGTCGCGATCGCGTTGGGAGCGGTGCCCGTGGCGGGAATCACCTCGAGCAGCGGCATCCGATCGACCGGCGAGAAGAAGTGCATGCCCAGAATACGTTGGGGATGGCGGGCCCCGTCGGCGATCTTCGCGATCGGAATCGTGGAGATATTGCTGGCGAGCACAGCTTCGGGGGGGAGCACTTCTTCCGCTTGGGCGAACACCTGCCGCTTGACGACAAGATCCTCAAACACCGCCTCGATCAGCAAGTCGGTGTGCTCGAACCCGCGCCAGTCACCCGAGCCGGAGAGGAGGGCGGCCTTTCGCTGGTACTCCAGCCGGGAGATCCGTCGCCGCTCGAGCTGGCCCCCCAGCAGCTTGAGCGCGGCGTGCAGGCCCCGGCCCACCCGGGGGAGATCGGCGTCCTTGAGGCGCACTTCGACTTCGGCCTGGGAGACAGCGGTCCCCGCTATCCCCGCGCCCATGAAGCCGGAACCAACCACACCCAACCGGCGGATCTCGGCCGGGCTAGCCGATCCCCTCGGCACGCCGTCATCCTTCTTGAGTGCCGTGGAGGCGAAGAAGATCTGCACCAGATTGCGGGAAACCTCACCCACGGCCAGCCGCCCAAAATGCTCGGCCTCCCGACGGAGCCCGGCTTTCATGCCCCACTCCATTCCGGTGCGCACCGCGTCGAGCGCGGCCAGGGGCGCGGGGTAATGGCCGCCGGTCTTCTTGAGCACCTGCTTCCGCGCCATGGCGTACACCACCCAGCGGCCGATCGGGTTGCGCTCGAGCAGCAGACCACCCCGGCGGGCCCGAAG
>DATECI010000072.1:0-10441 GCA_035286985.1 Gemmatimonadales bacterium | reverse complement strand
GCCTCCCGAAGGTTGGCGGGGAGAGCGCGGACTGGTGGACGAGGCGTTGCTCGACCGCCATCTCCCCACCCAGCGCACCCGTTTGGAGTACTTCGTCTGTGGCTATCGGGAACAGCACTGCAGCGCCTGCCACTCGATTGGAGGCGCAGGGAACCGGCGCTACCCGCTCGATGGCGTTGGGGGCCGGCTCACCGAGACGCAGATCCGGAAATGGATCGTGGCGCCGCGGGAGATGGATTCCACGGTGCGGAAGCGGGCATACGACAAACTCCCGAAGGGCGATCTTGACGCCCTGGTCAAATACCTCAAGAGCCTCGGGGGAGCCTCGAAGGACTCGGCGCCCGCACGGTCGTGACAGTGCACTCCAAGGGGAGGTGTGTCATGTATGGTGTCATCCTGGTCCCGGTTGACGGCTCCCCCCTCGGGGAACGGTCGCTGTCACTTGCCATCCCCGTGGCCGAACAGCACGGCGCACGCCTCGTGCTGCTGCACGTGCATCAACCACCGCCGCCGATTACGGCCATCGGCGGTGGTGTGCCGGTGCGTGATCCGGGGCTCGACCACCACCTCCGAAATGAACGGCAGAAATATCTCGAGCGGTTGACGGCGCGGCTCCGCCGGGAAACGGCCCTCGCGATCGAGCCCGTTTTCCGGGAAGGGCCCGTCATCCCGACGATCGAGTCGTTCATCCGGGAGGCGGGCGTTGATTTGATCGTGATGTCAACCCACGGCCGGGGTGGATTCCGGAGGCTCTGGCTCGGCAGCGTGGCCGACGGTCTCTTGCGGCGGGCCCCGGTGCCCTTGCTCCTGATCCGCGGGGGCCGGGGCCGGAGCTCCCCGGGGAGCGCCGCCCCTCCGTTCTCCCGCATCCTGGTCCCCCTGGACGGATCCCCCCTGGCAGAGCGTGCCGTTGAGGAAGCACAGAAGTTGGTAGGATCATCTCCTGCCCACCTGACGCTGGCGCACGTCGTGCATCCGGCGCTGATGCTGGTCTCCCAGCTCGGCGGGCCCCGGGGCGGCGAGCAGGCGCAGGCGCAGGCGCAGGCGCAGGCGCAGGCGCAGGCGCGGGCGTGGTATCTGGAGCCGTTGGCCGAGCGCCTGCGATCCGAGAGCCTCACCGTCTCGACCGAAGTGGTCGTACATACCTCCGTCCACCGGGGTCTCCTCGATCTCGCGAAACACACCGATGCGGATTTGATCGCGATCACAAGTCAGGGTCAGGGTGGCGTCCAGCGGCTGCTGCTGGGGAGTGTCGCGGACAAGCTGATCCGGTCGGCCACCTCGCCGATGCTGGTGTGCTCCGGCCCGAGACCCACCGCAGCGGCATAGTTTGGCCGACGGCAGGCGGCAAGCGGGGACACCGCTAACCCTTGATGACCCCCACCGGGCGAAGCCGTGCGACTTTACGGGCGAGCCCGGCGCGGTGGACCACATCCACCACCCGCTCGACATCCTTGTAGGCCAGCGGGGCCTCTTCGGCAAGCCCCACCTTCGATGGGCACCTCACCACGATCCCCTGCTCCTCTAACTCGCGCCGAATCTGGGCTCCCGACGTGGCTCTTTTGGCCGCGCCGCGGCTCATGGCCCGGCCCGCCCCGTGGCAGCAGCTTCCGAAGCTCCGCGAGGCGGCCAGATCGGTGCCGGCGAGTACGTAGCTTGCGGTTCCCCTGCTGCCAGGGATAAACACCGGCTGACCGGCGGCACGATAAGCCTCGGGCGTTTCTTCCGCACTGGGGCCGAACGCGCGCGTGGCCCCCTTGCGATGCACGCAGAGCAGCTCCCCCCCGTAGCGCTCCAGCTTGGCGATGTTGTGGGCAACGTCGTAGAGAAGCCGCAGCCCTCCTTCCGCTCCGAACAGCCGTTGAAAGGTCTCCCGGACCGAATGGGTGATGGTCTGGCGATTGGCCCAAGCGAAATTTGCCGCCGCCGACATCGCCGCCAGATAGTGCTTCCCTTCCGGCGAGCCGAGCGGCGCACACGCCAGCTGGCGGTCGGGAAGGGTAATGCCGAGCCGTGGCATGGCCAGGTCAAGTTCCCGCACGTGGTCGGTACAGACCTGGTGGCCAAGACCCCGCGACCCGGTGTGGATGAGCACCGTGAGGCCGCCGAGCTGGAGCCCGTAGGCCGCCGCGAGGGCGTCATCGAAGATCTCGTCAATCACCTGGACTTCGACGAAGTGATTACCCGAGCCCATAGTACCCAGCTGGTCGCGGCCCCGATCCTTGGCGCGGTGGGAGACCTGGGCCGGGTCGGCTTCCGGGAGGCAGCCGCCGGCTTCGGTGACCCGGAGGTCCTGCTCGGTTGCCCATCCTCGCTGCACCAGATACCGGCACCCCGCAGCGAGGACCTGGTCCAGCTCCCGGTCGTCGAGGGCATACCGGGGGGAGCGTCCCGGTCCCGACGGAATGCTCCGGCTCAGCTCGTGGACCAGCGGCTCGAGCTGGGGACGCACCGCCTTGAGCGCGAGCGGGGAGACGAGCAGGCGAACCCCGCAATTGATGTCGTACCCCACCCCGCCGGGGGAGATCACCCCGTCTGTCATCCGCGTGGCGGCAACCCCACCCACCGGGAACCCGTATCCTTCATGCACATCGGGCATGGCGTACACGAAGCCGGTCACACCAGGTAGCGTGGCGACGTTGACGAGCTGCTCGAGGGAACGGTCGCTGCCGAGCTTTTCCCAGAGGACGGAATCCGCGTAGATCCGGGCGGGCACCCGCATGTCCGAGCGGGCGGTTCGAGGAATCTCGTACAGCCAGGGCTCCAAGCGAGCTGCGGGGTATTGGGTCCGCTCACTCATACGTCGAGGGTCACCTCGGCGGTGACGCCGTCCGGCGAGTCCACCACCCGGGCCCGGTCCAAGGTCGCCGCCTTGACCGGGAACGACCGGGAGGGCCAGCTCATGCCCCGGACCTTGGCGCGGAGCCGGTTGGGCGAGGTTTCGAGCATTTGAAAGTCGATGCCGAGCCACCCTTCGGATTCAGCCCGGAAGATCAGCTCGTTGATCCACTCGACCAGGAGGGCGGGCCGATCACCGGCTCCTACCTCGATCTCTGTCCACCCGTTGCCGGGAGTCTCGGGAGGTTCCGCCTGCCCCGCGAGCTCGGCGAGGGCACGGCCCGCTTCGGCCGCAGCTGCCGGAAACGACTCGGCGCGGACCACCAGCCGGAGCTCATCCGATTCCTCGAATCGGTGACTCGCGCTCACTCCTCGGCTTGGTCCGGCTCGAGGTCGAATTCGGTGGTGAGCCCCTGCTGATAAGCCAACTCCCGCAGGGCCGAGGCGTCGAGGCCACGGAGCAGGTCGCCAACCAGCTTCAGAGCTGCACTCTGTCCCTCAGAGCTGAAGGTCCGCTCGATCTGCTCGGAGAGAACCCGGATGAGATGCTCCTTCGAGATCAGCTCCGCTTCAGACTCCTTGCTGGGCTGGATCATAGCGCCTCGCCGGGTTTCCGGACCACGAGGTACCGCCGGAACCACGATGCAGCCAACGCAGCCACCGCTTCCAACGCGCCCCGTTCCTCGAAGAGGTGGGTTGCGCCGGGGACGACCTCCAGCCGTTTGAGGCAGGTCAGCTTCTCATAGGCCGATCGATTGAGATCGAGCACCTCGAAATCGCGCCCACCGACGATCAAGAGCGTCGGGGCTTTGACCTTTGGCAGCCACTCGCCGGCCAAATCGGGCCGGCCACCCCGGGAGACCACGGCCCCGATGGGAGAGTCGCTGGTGGCGGCAGCAATCAGGGCTGCCGCAGCTCCGGTACTCGCGCCGAAAAACCCCACGGCGTGACCTTTGGCCTCCGGTTGCCCAGCGAGCCACCGGGTGGCGGCGAGGAGACGCCGGCCGAGCAGGGGAATGTCGAACACGTTGCGCCGGTCGCCCTCTTCCTCCTGGGTGAGGAGGTCGAAGAGCAGGGTGCCGATGCCTGCCTCAGTGAGAATGTCGGCGACGAACCGGTTTCGGGGGCTCCGCCGGCTGCTGCCGCTTCCATGCGCGAAGATCACGATCCCCGGCGTCTCGACCGGAATGCTGAGGTCACCGGGGAGCGCGACCCCGTCCGCTTCGACCAGGACCGGCTGGGTCGGAATCATGCTGGTTGTTCGGCTCATCAGCCACCTCCTCCTGCTGCGGCGCCGCTGGCGGCCGCCTCGAGATAGTGCCGCACCTCGGCATCACTGAGCTGGGTGAACGAGTCGTAGGCCTGGCTCACCGCGTAAAAATCGGGCGGGCGGCTGGCACACACGAATTCATCGGCCTCGCGCTCCACTCGCCGGCCTCCCTCATGGGAGCACACCGGAGCCGCAAACACCAGCCGCTTCGCGCCACCCTGCCTAAGCACTCGCAAGCCCGCCACCGCGGTGGCCCCGGTGGCCAGCCCGTCGTCCACTACGATCACGGTGCGCTCCTTTACCGGCAGGGCCGGTCGCCCTTCCCGGTAGAGGGCCTCGCGGCGCGCCACCTCTTTGCCCTCGGCCGCAACGGCGCGGTCCACCTCACTCCGGGAAACGCCGAGCTCGGCAATCAGCGGCTCATTGAGCCAGATGATTCCCGATGCGACCGCGCCCATGGCCAGCTCCGGATGGCCCGGCACCCCCACCTTCCGCACCACCAGCACATCGAGCGGCGCGCCGAGTGCGGCGGCGATTTCCGCCGCCACCGCCATGCCGCCGCGGACCAGCCCCAGGACCAGGGGATGCTCGGGCCGGTATTTCTCCACCAGCTTCGCGAGGTGTTGGCCGGCAGCAGCGCGATCCCGATAGGTCATGGGACCCTCCCCTCGGCAACGGCGCGGGTGATGTCGGAGGTGGTAATGATGCCGACGAGCCCGTCGCCGTCAACGACCAGCAGGCGGTGGATATCGGATTCCTCCAAGCGCCGGGCGGCTTCCTCAAGGGTTTCGTCCGGCCTGATGGAACACAGCCGCCGGGTCATCGCTTCCCCCACCGTATGTTCCCCGAGGAGATCCCATTCCGGACCCCCGATCGCCGCGGCCCGCTCCACCAGATCGGCTCCGGCATCGGCCCAGGTGTCCAGAAAGTACGCTCCGACGGCTTCCTCCCCTTCTGTGCCGCCAGGGAGCGGTTCCTCGTCCCATCCGATCTGTCCTGCACCATCGGTCGGCACCGGGGGGAGACTGGCCTGAAAGGAGGCGACGTCATCGAGCGTCACGACGCCCACCACCTTTCCTCTTGCCAGGACCGGCGCACCGCCCAGGTGTGCATTGGCCAGGAGCTCGATCAAGTCCCGGAGGGACAATTCGGGACTCACCACCACGAGCTGGGTGCTCATGACGTCTTTGACCAGGGTCATAGGTGGATTCCTCCCCTTAGCCGGGTGACGCTGCCCTGCCCGACTTCCGGACAATCTGTAGCGCCAGGGGTGAACCAGAGGTGAATGATTTCTGAGCCGCCGTTTATCCCGAGCCCGGTAAAGGAGGGTTCACGGGGCTTTCACCCCACTTCCATCCGTCCACCTTAAACATGGAAGGACCCGTCGATCTGGCTCCACGGGCTGTCCGGAGGAGTGCCGGCTCCCGACCGTGATTCAAGCCTCATGGGACTTTCATAGCTGATTCAGCATCTCCCCCCCAGCTTGAAGAGGCTGAGGCAGCGCCGCCTTGCCAAGCCAAGGAGGAGATCATGACCGTTGGAAGAATCTGCAGCAGAGTGGTGGCCACCGCGACGTCCAATGAGACCATCCGAGCGGCTGCTCAGCGAATGTCGGTGAACGACGTAGGGACCCTGGTTGTTCTCGAGCCAGCCGACGGTGGCCAGCCGATCGGAATTGTGACCGATCGCGACGTGGCGGTCCGCTGCGTGGCCGCGGATCTTGATCCCGATCAGATGCGGATTGCTTCGGTCATGAGCCACCCGGTGCACTATGTGGAAGAAAGCGCGCCGATCGAGGACGCGCTCGCGCAAATGGCCAAGGTGGGCACCCGGCGGCTGCTCGTCAGGGGAGATGAAGGACGTCTGGCCGGGATCCTCAGTCTCGACGACATCCTCGACGTGCTGGCCGAGGAGGCAGAGGCGATCGGGCGGCTGCTGAAGAAGCAACAACCCCATGTTCCGGCATGAGGGCACCATGATGACCCACCCCACACCTCAGGCCCCGGTCAGTTGGGGCCGGATGACCATGTTCGAGACGCCCGCTTGCTGGCATGCGTTTATCGACCACCCCGGGGAGCATCGGCTCTTGGTTCGCGGCAATTCCTTCGGGAACCTGGCTGCAGAAGCGGGGCGGGCGCTGGGGGCTCGGATGCACGGGAAGGCGATACCCAAGCCAACGGAGGCCTGGCGCTCCATTGAGGTTCAGGCCTCCGGCCGCGAGGCGGTACTCCGGAAATGGGTGAATGAGCTGATTGCTCTGGCCAGGCGGGAGCGATGGGCACCGGTGGAGTGCGAGGTCCTCGAGGTGGATGACGGGGGTCTCCGGGCTCGGCTCCGAGGCCAAATGCTGGCCCAGGCACCGGGCCTTCTGAAGGCCGCCATCCGGCCTGGCTGTCACCTAGCACCGGACGGAAGCGAGCTCGTGGCGGAGGTGATTCTGAAGGACTCAAGTGCCTCGGCCCGCTCGGCCCGGAGCTAGCCCATGCCGCCTCAGGAACCGCTGGGACCGTTTTCCCAGAGCTGCAACATGCCGCTCACCGCCCCAGCGGAGTTCGGGACCGACCGCCAGGGCTATCGGGTGAATGAGGGAGTGGGGCGGCCGGGGACGAGCAAGGTTGACTGAAACGGATCAAGCGATCCCGAAAGAGCAATCGCAGCCCTCGCCTCACCCTACACTTTGGTCGTCGAGAAACGGGAGGAGATCGAGTCGCAATGAACCGATTGATCGGCAGACTGGCCCGAGGGCGCAAGAGCGCCGCACGCAGAGCCTATGAGAAGCTGGAAACCAAGATCCTGGTGGCTCAGGGGCGCAAGGCGATGCGAGCCAAGGCGGGAGCAGTGGCAAACCTGACTCGCAAGGCGGTGAAAACCGGCCTCATCACCGGCGGTATCGCGGCGGCCGGGGTTGTCGTCAAGGCCATCCGGAAACGGCGACGGGAGGGCTGACGGCCGCGCTCGAGGTCTCCCATCTCTCGGTTTCCTTCGGGAAAAACCGAGTGATCGAGGATCTCTCCTTCCAGGTAGAGCCGGGGAGCGCCCTGGCAATCATCGGGCCCAACGGTTCCGGCAAAACGGTGCTGTTCAAAGCCCTGATCGGCGCCGTGCCCGCTCAGGGCTCGAGGCAATGGGCCCCCGGCACCGCGATCGGCTACGTCCCCCAGAAGCTCGACCTGGAGCGGGACCTCCCACTCACGGGTCTGGAATTCCTCCGCGCCAAAGCAAAGGTGAGCCGGGGTCCCCCCGAGGACGTGTCCCGGGTTCTCGCAATGGTGCAGCTTGCCCGCGAGGTGGCGCAGCAGCCCATCGGAACGCTCTCCGGGGGTCAGTTTCAGCGGCTCCTGCTGGCGTTTGCGCTGATGGGGCGACCAACGGTGCTGCTGTTCGACGAGCCGACCGCCGGGGTGGACGAACCCGGCGAGGAGGAGATCTACGAGCTCATCCGCCGGCTCCAAGGGGAGGAGGGCCTCACCGTCCTGCTCATCTCGCATGAGCTGAGTCTCGTGTATCGGTATGCCGATGTGGTGCTGTGCCTGTCCCGCCGGCGCAGCTACTTTGGCCGCCCGTTCGAGATTCTGACTCCCGAACGGCTGCAGGAGGTCTACGGCCGGCCGATGCAGTACCACAGGCATGATGCCGCCAGCCCTTAGCGGTCTGCTTTTCGCCCTGGGTATGTCGGTGGCGGCCGGTTTGGTGGGCACCGTGGCCGTCATGCGCCGGATGACCCTCGCCTCGGACGCCATCTCCCACGTTGCGTTGCCCGGGGTGGGGCTTGCCCTCCTGCTCCAGGTGAACCCCGTTCTCGGCGGACTCGCGGCTCTTTTTGCCGGCACGATGTTGGTTTGGGCGGTGGAGCGGAAGACCCAGCTCCCGACCGAGGCAATCATTGGGGTGGTCTTCTCTGCGGCGCTGGCGATCGGCAGCATGCTGACGACAGGAGAAGAGCTGCTCGAGGCCCTGTTCGGGACTGCCCGCGCCCCGGGAACGACCGAAACGCTCTTCGGGCTTGCCGGAGCCGTGCTGGTCATCCTCTTCATCACCCAGGCGCGCAGCCAGCTGGTGGTGACCCTCGTCTCACCGGACCTCGCCCGCACCGCCGGGATCAACGTTTCCCGCCTCAACCTGCTTTTCTTACTCGGCTTCGCGGTGACCGTAGCGCTGGGTCTTCGCTTCCTCGGCGTGCTGCTCATGGGATCTCTCATCATCATTCCCGCGGCCACCGCCAAGCACCTGGCGCGGAGCCTCCGGTCCATGCAGCTCATCGCGGTGGCGATCGCTACCTTGGCCACCCTGGTTGGCACAATGGCCGCCCCCGCGCTGCACGCCGAACCGGGTCCGCTCACCATCACGATTGCGGCGGGCATCTTCGTCCTGAGTCTCGGGTTCCGGCGCGGGCGCTGATCCTCCGGCCGCCGGCGCATGCCCAAGCAGAGGGCGGGCTGGTTGCCTTACCTGCTGATCAAGGGGATGCTCGAGGTTCTCCTGGTGCGCCAGGGCGGCCCCTATTTCGGGGCCCGAATCCTCATGACTTGACCCGGCCCTGCATCCTGTACATCTGGAGGATTTCCCGCTCCGTCGTGGCATCCTCGGCCGCTCGATCGGTCCGGATCCCATCGAGCAAGCGAGGGAAGCGAAGGGCATACCCCGGCTGCGAGTCCGACTTTCCGCAGGTGTGATGCGGGGAGCGGGTAATCTCGTCGGCGAGCACCTCGGCCACGAGCTTCGGCTCGACCCAGACGTCCGGAGTGATGGTCGAGTCCACCCGACGGGGCCGGGTGGAGCTCCGCAGGCCATCCATCCGGCGACGCAGCGCTTTCCACCCTTGCTCGGATGGCCCCGACCCGATCTTGGCCACCGTGCGGAAGCGATCCGAGCGCGGATCGTAAACGGCTCCCAGCAGTGATCCCACCCCCAGGCCAGTGCGTTTGCCCCGACCGACCAAATAGCCTACCAGAACAACGTCGACGGTATCCCGCAGCTTGGATTGATAGGAGCGCTTCAGCTTGACCCAATCGTAGCCGCGGGCCCCCGCGCGGTAGGGCGCGTCGGGCCGCTTCACCACGATGCCTTCGAGCCCGCGCCGGCTCATCACGTCGAAATACCGCTGGACTGCCTCGACGCTTGCGGTCGCCCCGGATTCGGTGACCACCAGCGACCCGCGGGCCGAATGGCGGACCAGCGCCGCGAGACGCCGGCTCCGTTCTCGCTGAGGCAGCGGGAGGTAATTCTTCCCGTTCGCGTACAGCAGATCGAAGGCAAAGAACCGAAGCGGGTGCCGCTCCGCGGCCTCGGTGATTCGGTGCTTACGCTTTCGGGTCATGGTGACCTGGAAGGGGAGGAACCGACCCGAGACGGGATCGTGCACTACCGCCTCTCCCTCCACTATCGCTCGCCGGGCCCGGAGCTGCCGCCGCACTCCCTCGGTGAGCTCCGGGAACATCGCGCTGACATTCTCGAGCCGGCGGCTAAAAGCCCACACCCGGTCACCATCCCGGTGGAGTTGCAGGCGGAAGCCGTCATACTTGGGCTCGAGCTGCACTCTGCCCAGGCGAGCGATGATGGCGTGGGCCGAGGGGAGGCGCTGCGCCAAGGCCGGCCGGACCGGAATCCCAACCCGGGGGGCGATTCGAGCCAGAGCCCGCGCGCCGCGGGCAAAGGCCAGCCGCACCACTCCACCGAGGTCCGAGCGGACGTTGAAGGCCTGCTCGAGCAGGTCCTTCCGGCGGCGGTCGCCCAGCGCGCTGGACGCCGCAGCCTCGAGGATCGTTGCCTCACCGATTCCCAGACGGAGGCGACCCTGGACGATGCGCACCAGCCATCGGGCCTCGAGCGGCGTAGCCCGCTGCAGGAGGCCGACCAGGAGCCCAGTCTTGCCCTCCACTGCCCCCGGCCCGCTGGCCCGGGCGGTCTTGAGAAGAACGGCATAGGCCTGCCGGATGGTGAGCGCCCGACCCGATGGAGCGCGGGCGAGAGCCTCCGCGACCAGCCCGAGATCTCCCATTCGTTTGTAGCGCGCGGAAACCGTAGCGATGCTCGTCTGATAGACCCGGGCCAGGACACGCACCAGCAGTCGTTCTCCGATTCCGAACTCGACCGCTTCGTACGGAGGCCGGAGCTGGCCCTGGAGGAGATTGACCACCGGTTCGAGCTCGGCAACGCCGAGCCGCGCGAGCAGATCCGCGGTGATCCGAGCCGCCTCAAGACGGCCGCTGCTGGCCTCGAGCTGCTTGAACGTCTCCGCCAGCTCCCTCAGGTTCACGGTCACCCTCCTCGCCGTCGCGCGAGCAGCTTGAGCAAGGCGGCAAGCGAGCGCGTGTTCGCCACATCGGCTGCCGT
>DATECI010000071.1:0-2516 GCA_035286985.1 Gemmatimonadales bacterium | reverse complement strand
ACCCTCCTCCTTGCCGGAAAGGGACACGAAACCTATCAAGTCTTGGGCACCCAATACGCCCCTTTCGACGAGCGGGTGATCGTGACCGAGCTCCTGGCCGCCGGCGGTTCGAATCCGAAGGACCGGGGTGCGCTGGACTGATCCCGGTGTCCGGGCCGCCCTCGGGCTTGCCGGCCCTGCAGTCGACCTCACCTACTCGACCGTTTCGACCGACACCCGGGCGCTGCCGCCAGCCTCCCTCTTCATCGCGCTTTCGGGGGAGCGCTTCGACGGGCATTCCTTCCTCGCCGCGGCCGCCGCGGCGGGAGCTACCGGCGCCGTGGTTCGAACCGGGACACCGGAAGTGCCGGGGCTCACGCTCTACCGAGTTCCGGACACCCTCCGGGCCCTGGGCGATCTGGCCCGGGCCCGCCGCCGAACCGTCACCGGCCCGGTCGTCGCGATCACCGGCACCAACGGAAAGACCTCGACCAAGGAGATGGTCGCCGCCGCGCTGGCGACCCGGTATCGGACCCACCGAACCCGCGAGAATCTCAACAACCTGATCGGGGTGCCGCTCTCGATTCTCGAGGCGCCGGATGATACCGAGGCACTGGTGGTCGAGGCGGGCGCCAGCGTGCCGGGCGAGATTGCCCGGGCCCGCGAGATCATCGAGCCGAGCATCGCGGTCATTACCAACGCCTTCCCCGGGCACCTCGAGGGTTTCGGGAGCGGTGAGCAGGTGCTGCGGGAGAAGGTTTCCCTGGCCGAAGGGGTTCCCCTTGCGGTCGTGGGCACCGAGCCCCCCGCGCTCGCGGAGCTCGCCCGTCACCGAGCCCGCAAGGTGATCACCGCCGGGCTCGCGGGAGCAGACCGGGTACCGGCTCGGGTGGAAGTCACCGCCGACGGCCGTCCCCGCGTCACGATCGGGCGGTATGACTTTCTGCTCGACGCCAGGGGCAAACACCAGGCCTCGAACGCCATACTGGCCTGGGCGGTTGCCGAAGTACTCGGACTCGATCCCGGCCGGGTGGCTCAGGCCCTGGAGTCGCTTCCGCTCCCGGGGGGCCGCGGCGAGCTCAGCCAGCATGGCCGCCTGGTCCTCCTCAACGATGCCTACAATGCCAACCCGGCCTCGTTCCGCGCGACGATCGAGCTGGCGCGGGCGCTCCGGGGCGGGCGGCGGCTCGTCTTCGTGGCCGGCACGATGCTGGAGCTGGGGAAGTTTTCTCCGGGACACCATGCGGAGATCGCCGGGCAGCTCGTGGCCCTGCGGCCGGATCTGCTGGCAGCGGTAGGCGAGTTCGAGGCGGCCCTCGAGCCGTATCGCGAATCGCTGGGCGACCGGCTGGTGCTCGCCAAGGATGCCGCCGAGCTCGCTCCGTTGCTGGCTCCGCGAATCGTCGGTGATGAGTTGATCGTGCTCAAGGGAAGCCGGGGCGTTGCGCTGGAACGGCTCATCCCTGATCTTGTGGCACGCGCATTTCCCATGGCCTGAGGCCCGATGCTGTACCACCTGCTGGCCCCGCTCGGGCGGGACCACATCCTGTTCAACCTCTTCACCTACATCAGTTTTCGCGCCGCCGGAGCAATGGTCACGGCGCTGCTGGTCGCCTTTGCGATCGGTCCCGCAATCATCGCCCAGCTGCGGGCCCGGAAAATCGGCCAGATCATCCGGGTCGAAACCCTGACCACCCATCAGGGCAAGCGGGGCGTTCCGACGATGGGCGGGTTGGTCATCCTCCTCGCCACGGTCATTCCCACGCTGCTCTGGGCCCGGCTCGACAACCGCTTCGTGCTGGTGGCGCTCCTGGCCATGGTCTGGACCGGCGCGATCGGGTTCCTCGACGATTACCTGAAGATCGTCGAGGGCAAGTCCCGCGGCCTTGTGGCCAAGTGGAAACTGGCGGGCCAGTGCGGGTTCGGGCTCGCGCTGGGAGTGTTTCTGCTCAGCTGGCCCGTGGTTTCGCCGGCCACCCTGCCGGCCACCGCGACGACGGTGCCGTTCTTCAAGTACACCATTGTCACGTTCGCGCCGGTGCTCTACCTGCTGTTCGTCACGGTCGTGGTGACCGGCACCAGCAACGCGGTCAACATGACGGACGGCCTCGACGGACTGGCCACCGGGCTCACCGCGATCGCCGCGGCCGCCTTCGCCTTGTTCGCGTACCTGTTCGGGCGGGTCGATACGACCTCGTACCTCCAGTTCTATTACCTGCCGGGCGCCGGCGAGCTCACCATTTTTTGCGCCGCCCTCCTGGGGGGAGCGCTGGGGTTCCTCTGGTTCAATGCCCATCCCGCTCAGGTCATCATGGGCGATACCGGCAGCCTGGCCATTGGGGGAGCGCTGGGGACCGTGGCGATCCTGCTCAAAGCCGAGTTCCTGCTGCTCATCATCGGGGGAGTGTTCGTCGCGGAACAGATCTCGGTGGTGCTTCAGGTGGGCGTCTTCAAGTGGTTCAAGCGCACCCGGGGGCGCGAATACGCGGAAGCGCACCGGGTGTTCCGGATGGCGCCGCTTCACCATCACTTTGAAA
>DATECI010000070.1:0-7201 GCA_035286985.1 Gemmatimonadales bacterium | reverse complement strand
AACCAGTTGGTCGCTACAGGCCATCACCGCGACGGCGAAACCCGCCACCGCCGGCCGCAACATGTTGCGCGCAAACCGCATTGCTTTCACCCCGAATTAGGTATTGGAGATATGCCAATCTAACGTACCGATCTTAATGTTCGCACGCCAGAGTGTAGATTCGTGCACCATGCCAAGCGCGGCCGGGCACTTGCTCACAAGATGGGAGCGGCTGCAGCCGTTGCCCGGCGGCTCCTGGCTCTTCAGCCGGTTCCTGGGCTTCCTGGTCCCCTATTCCGGCAATATCCGGGCCTGGGTTCGGGAGCTTCGTCCGGGTTATGCCCGGCTCACCCTCAAGGACCGGCGGTCGGTTCGGCAGCACTTGGGCTCGGTGCACGCCGTGGCCCTGGTCAACCTGGGCGAACTCACCAGCGGACTTGCCCTCACCACGGCGCTCCCGTCCCAGGTCCGCGCCATCGTGACCGGCCTCTCGGCGGAGTACTTGAAGAAAGCGCGCGGGATGCTCACCGCGGAAGCCGCGGTGGTGCCGCCCGAAGTGAGTGACGCCGTGGACTTTCCGATCGAGGCGACGGTTCGGGACGAGGCGGGCGACGTAGTGTGCCGGGTTAGGGCGACCTGGCGGCTCCAGCGGGCGGCCCTCCCCGAATGAGCCGCGTTCCCACCCGACTCTGCGAACACGCCGGGATCGAGGTTCCCCTGATTTGCGGCGCGATGTACCCCTGCAGCAATCCCGAACTGGTCGCCGCGGTCTCGGCAGCAGGCGGAATCGGTATCGTGCAGCCGATCTCCCTCACCTATGTCTACGGCCACGACTTCCGCGACGGGCTCCGCCTCATCAAGCGGCTCACCCCGAAACCCTTCGGGATGAACGCATTGATCGAGCGCTCGTCCCAGCGGTATCACGAGAGGATGGTCCGGTGGGTCGAGATCGCGCTGGAAGAAGAGGTCCGTTTCTTCATCACCTCCCTGGGCAACCCGCGCTGGGTCTGCGACCGGGTCCATGCGGCGGGCGGCGTGGTCTATCACGACGTCACCGAGCGGAAATGGGCCCTCAAGGGACGCGATGCCGGGGTGGACGGACTCATCGGCGTGAATCGCCGCGCCGGCGGCCACCCCGGGCCGAAGACCGCGGAAGCATTGCTCGCGGACATCGGTGATCTGGGCCTGCCGGCGGTCTGCGCCGGTGGGATCGGCGATGCCGCGGGATTCGTAACCGCACTCCGCTTGGGCTACGCTGGCGTGCAGATGGGAACCCGGTTCATCGCCACGGTGGAATGCGGGGCCAGCCCCGCCTACAAGCAGGCGATCCTGGATGCGGGCGAGGAGGACATCGTCCTGAGCGAACGGATCACCGGCGTCCCGGTCGCGGTCATCAATACGCCCTACATCCAGCGGGTTGGGCTCGAGACGGGTCGCTTGGCCCGATGGATGCTGCGGGGCCGCCGCACCAAGCACTGGATGCGGATCTGGTACGGGCTCAAGTCACTCTGGCAGCTCAAGCGGGCGTCGCTCGACCAGTCGGGTGAAAACGACTACTGGCAAGCCGGGAAAAGCGTGGCGCAGATCACCAGGATTGAGCCGGCGGGAGAGATCGTGCGGCAGTGCCGGGAGGCGGGGGAGGCGGCGGCACTACCGCCACGGGGTCACTCGTGATCACCAACGGAACGTTCGATGTGGGGATTCCCTGACCCTGCGAACAGTAGGGGCCGGGGTTACGAATACCGGCTAGGGTCTCAGCCGCAACGGAATGATCGGGAGATCCCAGTGGGCTTCCAGGATCTCAAAGCGCCGTCGCTCCTCCCGCTCGAATGCCCCCGAGTCCGGAAACAGCCGGCGGCGCTCCGCCTCGGTGACCGGGCTCGGTGCATGGGCCGCCGCCACATTCGGATAGACAATCGTCACGCGGTAATCCCACCGCCCATCCTCGGTGCCATGGTGCCTGGGCCCGACCATGGTTACCTCGAGAATCCTGCCCTTTTCGACCTCCTTGTCGAGCAGGGGCAGGTGGTTCTTACGAAAGAGATCGAAGAACTCCTGCTGGTGCCCCCAGCGGACTTTGTAGTAGTACTCGATGACGAAGCGATCTTGAGGCGCCGGGACAGCGGCTCCCTGGGCGCCGGCCGCCGAAACGACGCTGGTGGCGAACAGAGTGAAACCCGCGGCGAATCGCGCCATCCGCTGAGCAACGGTCCGGATCCGATCAACAGGAGGTCGCATGGTGTCCGCCCGACGTGAGGACATGTCGCGTAATCCTACCGCTGACCTCCTTTCCCCGCTACTCTCGTCAGCAATCCTTCCTCCTGAACCACCGGAGCCCAGCGAGGAACGGCACCGCGGCGGAAACCAGCAGCCATTCCTTAGAATCGGCGTATATTCACTCATGCTCCCTTCACGTTCAGCCGCTGCCCTGATCGCCTTGGTCGCTGCGGGCGGGGCGCCGGACTCCGATCCGGTTCTTGACTTTGCCGGCCCTCCGGGCAGCGGAAAGCCATTCCTGACCAGGACCATGTCGGAGGGACTCCTGGCATCCTGGTTCGAGCCCCGGGACAGCAACCGGTTTGTCCTTCGCGTCGCCGAGCGTCGCGGCGGCCGCTGGAGCACTCCGGCGACTGTTGTTGAGCGGGACAACTTTTTCGTGAACTGGGCCGATTTTCCGTCGGTTGTCGAATCCGGGGGCGGCCGCTGGGTGGTGCATTGGCTGGAGAAGACCGCAGCCAAGAGCTACGCCTACCACGTTCGGATGAGCGTCTCGGCGGACCAGGGAAAGACCTGGACCGAGCCGGCGACGCCGCACAGCGACCGGTCCGATACCGAACACGGCTTCGCTACCCTGCTGCCGCGGGGGGATGGGGGCGCCGATCTGCTTTGGCTCGACGGCCGCCAGGCGGCCGCGGGGCCCGGTCAAGCCGCCATGGCCCTGGCCTTCGGCACGATCGGGTCGAACGGCCAGGTTGGTCCCGATCGCCTCCTGGATGGGCGGGTGTGTGACTGCTGCCAGACCGCGCTGGCCCGGACCGGCAGCGGTCTGATTGCGGTCTATCGGGACCGCACCGAGGCCGAGGTGCGCGACATCTCGGTGACCCGGCTAGTGAATGGTGCCTGGACCGATCCGAAGCCGGTGGCCCAGGATGGCTGGGTGTATCGCGCCTGCCCGGTCAATGGTCCCTCGCTCGCGGCGGAGGGCAGCCGGGTGGCGGTGGCCTGGTATACCGAGGCCGGGGGCGACCCGCGGGTCAGCCTGGCCTGGTCGGCCGACGCCGGGGCGGCGTTCACGCGGCCGATTCGGGTGGACGACGGGTCCCCGATCGGTCGGAGCGAAGTGGAGCTGCATCCGGACGGCTCCGCCCTGGTGATCTGGCTGGAGCGGGTTAGGGACCATGCCGAGTGGCGCGTCAAGCGGGTCCGGCCGGATGGACGGGTTGCCGGCCGCTGGACCGTGGCCGCCGCCCCGGCCACCCGGGCAGCGGGATTCGCGCGTGCGGCGGTGCTGGACGGCGCCCTGTTCGTCGCATGGACCGCCCCGGAGCCAGCGGGCGGGGTCCGAATCCATCGCTTCCCGATTCCCTGACCGTGGGCCACCCGACCGCGGACCCGTGACGCGAAGGCGCACGGGGAAGTTGAGGCGCTCCGGGATTCTGTCGCGAGGAGCCGGCTTGATTCTCCTGCTGGGACCGGCCTTCCAGGTCCAATTCCTCCAGGCCCAACCCACCGATACAGCGACGGTGATCACCCGGGACGAGCTCCGCGCGACCGGCCGGACCACACTGGCCGAAGCCCTGCAGGTCCTGGTCCCGTCGTTCAATGCCCCCCGGCCCAGCGGCGGCGACGGCGGCGACCCGGTTCGCCCCGCGAGCCTTCGCGGCATGGGGGCCGACCAGCTGGTGGTGCTGGTGAACGGGAAGCGCCGCCAGGGGAGCGCTCTGGTAAACCTGCATGCGAAGATCGGCCGGGGAGAGCCGGCGACCGACCTCGACGCGATCCCGCTGGCTGCCATCGAGCAGGTCGAAATCATCCGAGCGCCAAGCGTCCGATATGGTTCCAGCGCGGTGGCCGGGGTCATCAACATCGTCACCGGATCCCGGCTGCCCGGAGAGTTGATCGCCAACCTCGGCGTGACCAGCGAAGGCGACGGCGGGACGGCCCAGGTGGGAGCGACGTATCGCGGGCAATGGGGAGCCGGCGGCTTCGTGCAACTGGCCGGCGAGGCTCGGGGCGGCGGAGCGACCAATCGCGCGCTGCCCGACCGCCGGGAGCAGTTTTTCCCCGGCGATCCCCGCAACCAGGACCCCCGTTATGCCAACCGGATCAACCACCGCTGGGGCGATCCGGAGAGCCACGATTACGGGGCGGCGGCGCGGGTCGGGAAGCGGTTTGGCGAGGCGGAGCTCTCCGGATCGGTCGCGGCGAGCCGCCGGCGGGTCGAATCGGCCTCGTTCTGGCGCCGGCCCAACGAGGATGCGACGGTGCGCTCGCTGTATCCCACCGGTTTCCTCCCGATCGTCGTGGCTACTATCACCGATTATGCCGCCGACGTCGGGGGATCGGGCCCGCTGGGAGGCTGGCGCTGGAATCTGAGTGCGGGTTATGCCACCAGCCGGGTCCGGTTCGAGGTCGAGAATTCGGTGAACGCCTCGCTGGGCCCGTTGAGTCCGGCCCGGTTCTTCGCCGGCAGTCTGGGGGCGGTCCAGCTCGGCACAGATCTCGAGCTCAGGCGCGTGGTGCCGGTCGGACTGCCGGAGCCCCTCCGGCTCGCGGCCGGTGGCACGGTGCGGAGCGAGGCTTACCGAATCCACCCGGGCGAGCGGGACAGCTACCGGTACGGCGCGGTGCCCATCCAGGATGGCCCCCGCGCCGGAGGCATCGCCCCGGTGGGCGCGCAGGGCTTTCCCGGGTTCACGCCCGATGACAGCCTGCGGCGGCGGCGGGAGAGCTATGCGGGTTATGCCGAAGTCGGCCTGACCCCGCTCGAACGGCTGCGGTTTACGGGCGCCGCGAGCCTCGAGCATTTCCCCGAGGCGGAATACGGGACCCTCCCGGCGGCCGTGGTGTCGGGCAGCTATGGGTCGCTCACCGGCTTCACCCTGCGCGGTTCCGCAGGCGCAGGATTCCGGGTGCCCTCTCAGGGGCAGCGCTGGTTCACCCGCACCCTCATCCCGGTCGTGGAGGACCTGGGACTCTATGATCTCCTGGTTCCGGCGACTCATCCCATCGCCAAGGCCCTGGGGGCCACACCTCTCCGGCCGGAGCGCTCCGGACACCGCAGCATTGGCCTCGGGCTGCGGACTCCCCGAGAACGAATCACCCTCTCGGCCGACTACTACTGGATCGCGGTTCGCCACCGGATCGTGCTGACCGAAAAGTTCAACGCGCCGACGGTCCGCTTCTTCCTCGATGGGCAGGGCTACGGAGGGGTAGGTTCGGTGCAGTTCTTTGCCAATGCGATCAACACCCGAACCACCGGCTTCGAGGCGCGGGGAAGATACGAACTTTCAGTCGGGGATGTCGCGGTCCGGCTCGATGCGGCCTTGGATCACCACCGCACCCGAGTGACCGAGGTGGATTCGATCGGGGGGTTCCTGAGCCGGTATCCGGGGACGTTTTTCAGCGGCCGGGAGCGAACCCGGATCGAATCGGGACAGCCGGGAGACAACCTGCTGCTCTCCGCGACACTCAGGCGGGCAAGCTGGACCGGGACCCTCCGAGCCCGCTACTACGGCGCGGTACGTGACTTCGGTCCTTCGCCGGACGGCACCCTGGGCCAGAGCTTGGGGGCCAAGTGGCTGGGTGACGTCGAGTTGAGCTACACTCGGGAGGGAGGTCTGACCATGGCGGCCGGAGCCCACAATCTCCTGGGAGCCTATCCCGACCGCAACAACCAGGGGGATGCGACCTTCGAGGGAAATTCCACCTTCGGTATCTTTCCCTACAACAGTCTGTCGCCCTTCGGATTCAGGGGAAGGTCGGTCTACCTGCGGGCCGTGTGGCAGTGGGGCCGCGCGGCCGTGGGGCGGTAATGTCCCTCTCTCCGACACGTTTCATGCCGCGACCCGATGTCGAGGAACCAGGGGGAACCCACGACGAGAAAGCGTGGGGGAGGAGGCTCGGAGCAGCGCTGCCGTTCTTGCTTTCTTCTCAGCCCTCCAGCTCCCCAGCTCGCTAGTCGCGGGAACCTATGCAACACCAACACTACTCCTGGTTCTCCCCCGCCCTCGGCCGCGAGATGCATATCGAGGCATTCGGCCACGCCGGCGCGAGGGTGCTGGTGTTTCCGACCTCGCTGGGCAGCTGCTACGAGTGGGGGGACCGGCACCTGCCCCAGGTGCTGGCGGATCACCTGGACAACGGGTGGATCCAGCTGTTCTGCTTCGACCATGTGCACGAGGAAAGCTGGTACGACAAGGGGATGCACGCCGGGGCGCGGGCTTGGCGGCATCTCCAGTACGATCATTATCTCCTTACCGAAGCCCTTCCCTTCACCGAATCGGTGAACCCGAACCCCTTCGTCATCGCGGCGGGGGCCAGCTTCGGCGCCTACCAGGCAGCCTGTTTCGGACTCCGACACCCCGACCGGGTGCATCGGATCATCGGCATGAGCGGGATGTACGATATCAAGAGCATGACCGACGGCTTCTCCGACCTGAACGTGTACAGCTGTAATCCCTTCGATTTCATGCGGCACGAGCATGATCCGACCCGGCTTGCCGCGTTCCGGCGCCAGGACATCATCCTCGCGATCGGCAAGGAGGATCCCTCCTTTCCGAACAACCGGGAGTTCTCCACCATGCTCTGGGACCAGGGAATCGGTAACGCTCTCCGGGAGTGGGATGGCTGGGCCCACGACTGGCCGTATTGGGAGAAGATGGTCAGGAGGTACATTAGGGGACATGACTAAGAGGCCACGGAACCGGGGAGCGAAGGGTCTCGGTATGCAATCCAAGATCGGCCTGATCGTGGGAAGGGAATGGTCCTTTCCGCCGGCATTCATCGAGGAAGTCAACCGGCGCGATGAGGGCGTGGTCGCGGAATATGTGAAGCTCGGAACCCCGCGGATGGACGATCTCGCCGAGTACCGGGTGATCATCGACCGGATCTCCCACGAGGTGCCGTTCTACCGGACGTTTCTCAAGCACGCCGTTCTGCGCGGCGCTACGGTCGTCAACAACCCGTTCATGTGGAGCGCGGATGACAAGTTCTTCGGCGC
>DATECI010000069.1:0-3019 GCA_035286985.1 Gemmatimonadales bacterium | reverse complement strand
AACCGCGCGCAGCACCCGCCATTCATCGAGCCGCGCCATGGAGGGCAGGTCGACGCCGGAGGTCAGGATGTAGTCGGGATCCCGTGACGCCACTGCCTCGATCGCCACCGGGGCCGACGGCGCAGAAAGGTCGTCGAAGATGTTGCGAGCCCCGGCCCGCTCTACCACCTCGCTCAGGAAGCTGCCCCGCCCGAGCGTGAGGGGGGGACGGTTCCAGGCCAGAATGAAGATCGTCGGACGGTCGGCCGGTCGGCCGGACGGACGGGAGGCCGCGTCCAGATCCCGCTCGATTCCCGCCACCAGCGATTCGGCCGCCGCCGTTACTCCTAACACGCGGCCGAGCAGGAGGGTAATCCGGGTGAGGTCCTCGATCCGGTCGGTGGCCAGCTCGGCCACGGGGACTCCGAGGCCGCGAAGCTGTCCCACCGCGCGGGCATTAGCCCCGGATCGGTACAGGAGCACCAGATCGGGCCGGGCCTGCAGGACGGCCTCGACATTGGGATCGATGCCGTTGCCGAGATCGGGGACCTCGGCTGCTCGGGCAGGATAGTCGCACCAACTGGTGCGACCGACCAGGCGCTCGCCCTGCCCCAGGGCAAACACCAGCTCGGTCGTGGCGGGAATGAGGGAGACGATCCGCCCGGGTGGCACCGGGAGGGCGAGCCGGGTTCCGGCATCGTCCACCAGATCGCCGGGGATTGAAGCCGGTGTCTGGCAGGCCAAGCCGAGGAGCAACGCGAGCGTGCTGAGTGCGCGAAACACCCTGACCCTCCCCCGAGGGAACCGCGGGTGGCACGAGCGCGGAGGTCTCCTGGCTTGGGGCTCCCGCCCGCCTTCCCGGTTACCCAGTGGCATGGTGAGCGGGGGTTGCAGCGCCCCTCACAGTGGCGGGGCCGCGCCGGCATTGCACCGGCTTCCGAGCGTCCGCGTCGTGATGTCGCCGGCGAACTTAGGAGCCGCGGGAGAACCCCGCAAGAGCCCGCCCCAGTGCTCCCTTGAGCCGGGCCCGCTCGGCCTGATACCAGGCTTGCTCTTCGGCGGTGAAGGACCCGGCGGGGTCGAGATACCGCTCATCGAGCCGGGCAATGGCGTCAGCCAGTGCGATCGGGTGAGGCGGGGGCGCCGCTGGTGCGGAACGGCGGCGGAAGAAAACCCGCGCGAGGATGGCAAAGCCGAGCGCGGAGGCGCCCAGGAGCAGGGCGAGAAACCCCCTCGGCGAGGGGCCGGGCGACGGGAAGGCGATCTCGAGGCGGTCGGCGCGATCCATCCTGCCGACCCAGCGCTGGAATGAACGGTTCTCCACTTGTTGGGCGGTGGTCCGCTCGAGCGTGGGCTGCTCCACCCGCGCCTCCGGTTCCTCCAACAGGACGAAGACCGAATCGGTCGCCTCGGCCGGCACCACGAGCCGCCGCTCGCCTCGTGGGACATGGTACTGGAGCACCAGCTCCTTGCGCCCGGGCGAGACGGGGGCAAACACCAGCGCGCTGTCGCGCCGGAAGACCACCGCATCGGGAGAAAACTGGCCCACGTGCACGTCGGCCAGCTCGACATTCTGGGCCTGGGGCGGAAGCGGGAGTGCCCAGGAGGGGCGAACCGTGTCGGCCGGGACCCGGGTGCGCTCGCCCGGGTTCTCCAGCACGAGCCAGTCAATCACGGTGCGGCTGCCCGATTCGTCAATCCCGCCGACGAGCAGGGTGCGCTCGGCAACCCGGATCGGGGCGGTGCTCGAGGTATCGGCTACGACGAGGACGAGCGCGGTGTCCGGCCGCCGCGGATCTCCGCTCACCGGTTGGGAGAAATACTCGATGCCCAGATAGCGGACGCTCAGCAAATGGACCGCGGAGGTATCGCCCTGGAATCGGACCGCGAACCGGCCCCGGGCATCGGTGCTGACGGTATCGAGAGGCCCTTGGGTGGCTTGGCTGACCCGATGGAGCACCACCGGGACCGGGCCTACCGCGACCGTGTCTCCCTGGGCAATTCGAACCACCCGCCCCGCCGCACGATTCTGAGCGGGGAGCGATTGGATGCCCGACGAGAGCTGCAGGCTGGCAAAAAGGATGAGGAGAAAGAGCGACCGCCGGACCGCCCGGCTGCCCAGCCACCCGACCGCCCGCTCAGGGCTGAAACCGGCCAAGATCCTGGGGATCGAGCTTTTCGAGAAAGCGTTTCAGGGCGTCGGGGTCGGTACCGGGCTGCGGAGGCGTGGAGTCCGAGTTTTGCGCGCTCCGGTCGAGGAGGTCCTCCTCCGAGAAGATCGGCGCTTTCATCCTGAGAGCCAGCGCGATGCTATCCGACGGCCGGGCATCGACCTCGAAGACCTCCGTCCCCCGATAGATGAGGAGCCGAGCCAGGTAGGTGTTCTCCCGCAATCCCGCGATGAGAACCCTACGGAGTTCGCCGCCCAGGCCAGCCAGGAGGTGCTTCATCAGATCGTGGGTCAAGGGCCGCTCGGGCCGCACCCCCTGCAGCTCGAGCGCGATCGCGTTCGCCTCGGACGCCCCGATCCAGATCGGGAGGGTGCGCTCGCCTTCCTCCTCCCGCAGGACCACGACGGGGGTGTTGGTCGCGCGATCAAGCCCCAAATGGGCGACCCGCATCCGGATCATCGTCTCAGCTCCCATAGCTCACTGCCGCGCTGCCGTGAGAAGGTCCTTCACCATCGAGGTCTCTTCCCACGGGAAAAGGTCCACCTTCCGCCCCAGCACTCGGGCCCGCCGCGGCCGGCGGCCGAAGTGACCATACGCTGCGGTGGCCTTATACAGGGGACGTTTCAGGCGCAGGGTCTTGATTATCCCACCCGGAGTGAGGTCAAAGACGTCCCGAACGATCTCCTCGAGCTCCGCATCCTTCAGGATTCCGGTTCCAAAGGTATCTACCATGACCGACACCGGCTCCGCCACCCCGATGGCGTAGGCGGCCTGCACCTCGCAGCGACGGGCCAGCCGGGCCTCCACAATATTCTTCGCCACCCAGCGGAGCGCGTACGCGGCCGACCGGTCCACTTTCGAGGGATCCT
>DATECI010000068.1:0-2986 GCA_035286985.1 Gemmatimonadales bacterium | reverse complement strand
CCGGGCGGTGATCTCGCTCGGCGTGCCGAGCCCGATCAGATGGCCCCGGGAGAGAAACCCGAGCCGGTGGCAGCGCTCGGCTTCATCCATATAGTGGGTAGTCACCAGGACGGTCATCCCCGAGGCGGCTCGCTGGCCGATCAAGTCCCAGAAGCGCCGGCGCGCCAGCGGATCCACTCCCGCGGTGGGCTCATCGAGAAAGACCAGGTCGGGATCGTGGGTGGTGGCGCACGCCAGCGCCAGCCGCTGCTTCCAGCCGCCCGAGAGGGTTCCAGCGAGCTTTCGGCCCTGGTCGGCGAGCCGGTTGTCCTCGAGCTGCCGCGCCACCCGCTCGCGGCGCTCGGCGCCGGTGACCCCGTAGAGCCCGGCGTAGAACTCGAGGTTCTCCAGCACCGTGAGGTCCCCGTAGAGCCCGAACCGCTGGGACATGTAGCCGATCCGCCGGCGAACCTGCTCCGGCGACCGCACCACATCGATGCCGGCGACTTCGGCACTCCCCGCTGTCGGCGGGAGTAACCCGGTGAGCATCCGGATCGTGGTGGTCTTGCCGCTCCCGTTTGGCCCGAGGAGCCCGAAGATCTCGCCCCGGTGTACCGTGAGGTCGAGCCCCTCCACCGCGACGAGCGTGCCGAATGTCCTCCTGAGTCCGCGGGTTACGATCGCGGGGCCGTTACGCTTCCGCTCGCTCATGGGATCCGCACCGTCACCCACAGTCCCGGATGGGGCGCCTCTCCTGGATTCACGAACTCCACCTTGACTCCGAACATCAGATCGGCCCGCTCCTGTTCCGTGAGAGCCACCCGGGGCGTGAACTCCGCCTTCGGATTGATTGCGGCGACCCGTCCGCGAATCACCTGCCCGGGCCCCGGCACGACCTCGACGTCGGTGCCGAGGGCGAGCCGGCTCACCAGCGCCTGGGGGACGTATACGCGCACATAGGGCCGCCCGGTTTCGCCGACGGTGAGAACCGGCACGCTGGGGCCGAGGGCTTCGCCCGGCTCGGCGTGCCGGCCCAGGACGATTCCGGAAACCGGGGTGAGGAGCACGAGATCGGTGGCGTGAGCTTCGACCTGCCGGAGCGCGGCGCGGGCGCTCCCAACTTCCGCGCGCCCTGCCGCGACTTGCTCCGGCCGGCTCCCTGCGCGGGCCAGCGCCACCGCCTCCCGCGCCCCCGCCACCCGCTCTTCCCAAACCCGGCTAGTGGCGACGGCGTCGTCGTATTGCTGCCGCGCGATCGCGTTGGTCTCGACCAGCGACCGGGCCCGCTCCAGGGCCTGCCGGCTTCGGACGGCTTCGGCCTCGGCGGATGCCAGCGCGGCTTCCGCCTGGCGAATCTCCTGGGGCCGGAGCCCGGCCTCGAGATCCCGCAGCCTGGCTTCCGCAGCGGCGACCCGGGCCCGCTGCGCCGAAAGCGTGGCTGGGAGGTCGGTTTGGGTGAGAAACGCGAGTGTGTCGCCGGCTTGGACCGTGGCGCCCTCGTCCACCCGCAGGGCCACGACCCGCGCCGGCGCCATCGCCGCGAGGTCCACCTCCGGGACCTCGATGGTTCCCCGCGCCTCGTAGATTCCCGGGATAGCCCGCCCACAGCCCCCCAAGACGAGGAGTGCTGGCATGAACAAGCCGATAGCCGATAGCCGGTAGCCGAAAGCGCTCCAGTGGCCGATAGCCGATTGCCGATAGTCCATAGCCGATCGGTACCCCATCCCCGCTCCTCTCAGGCGGACAATGCCGCCACCGCAAACTCCCCCGCGTGCTTCGCGAACGCCTTCGCCGTCTTTCCCGAAACCCCCCGGGCGCCTTCGCCGAAGAAGAGTCCGATGGCGGGTCGTGCCACGGTGAAGTACATGCCTTGAGCGATGGTGCTGACCGCCGCGAAACGGGGCTCGACGCTGCCCCGGAAGTGTCCCTGGCGTTGCCCCTGCTCGATCACCCGGCAGAGCCGCTGGAAGAGTCCCGCCGCGGTTTGCAGCAACATCGCCTCCGCCCGGCGCGCATCATGGTCCACCATTTCGCGAACCAGGAGCTTGGGGGCGTTGGGATGGGTGAGGAGGAACTCCACCTGGGCGCTGACGAGGGCCCGGATCGCCTCGGGCGGGGTGGGGGAAGCCCCTAGCGCCGCACCGCCGCGAGCCACCATCGCCGATACGACCCGCTGCAGCACCGCCCGATACAGCTCCTCCTTACTTCCGAAGTAGTAGTACAGGAGGGCCGGGTTCTGACCGGCCGCAGTGCCGATCTCCTTGATCGTGGTGGGACCCAGTCCCTTGCGTGCGAAGAGCGCCTCGGCAGCGTCGAGGATATGCTCGCGGGCCGAGCTCGGCGTGGGTCTGGGTTGAGGGGCGGGGCCTGGCATCCGGTCTCAATTAAGCGATTAATTAAGAATCGGTCAAGCCGGCCGGCCGGCCGCCCGCGGGCGAAGGCACCGGCCATTTCGGAGGTCAGAAGTGGTCGGACAGTTTGAGACAGCACCGGGGCCCCGTCCCTCGAGAGAGAGTGTTCACTATGTCCCCGGACATTCTGTCAACTATGTCCCCGGTTGCTCACAGCTTCTGGCGTAGAGGATGTCGCCTGCCAGACCGATATGCGACAATCCTTGAAACTCGCCGGGACCCTGCCCCTCTCGTCCTATTGTCGCGATGAGCATCCCCCCGGAATGGTATACGCGGATACGCGAATCCCGTCGCTCGGAGCTGAATAGCTGCCCCTCGGGACCGACGTCGCGGAGTCGTGAACCGACGGGCCTGGGTAGGGGATTTCGGCTGAGGCGAAAGCTAGGGAGAGGCGAAGCTCGCGTTCAGAGCCTGCCGCGCCCGGCTACTGGCCAGATTCCACTCGAACCAGGTTCGTTGCCGACCTTCGTTGCGCGCGGCATACCGCTCCCGCACGGCGCGACGGATGTCGGAGCGCATCGGTTCGGGGAGCGAAGGGAGCCGCTCCGCGATCGCCGGGATGGCGTCAGGCGACAGACCCCGCGTCAGATAGGCGA
>DATECI010000067.1:0-2949 GCA_035286985.1 Gemmatimonadales bacterium | reverse complement strand
CTCGGCCACTGTCGAGGTCGTCGCTCGCACGATCCTGCATCGATCCGGCTGATTTCGGCGGAGAGCGCCCCAGCTGTCCCGCGACCCCTCTCAGCCTCGAGCGGCCAGATCCGTGACCGCGGTCGCCAGCGCCCGCACCTTGGCCCCATCGCCGGCGCGCTGCGCATCCTCCTGAAGCTGCGCCGCCAGCGCGGTCAGCGCTCCGCGGCGCTCCTGACCCGAGCTCTGTTCCGCTGCCGCGAGCACTTGCCGCGCCCCGGCAATGCGATCCGCCGCCATGCCGCTCGAGCGCTCCAGCTGATCGAGGTAGGCGCGCGCCAGCGCGAAGCTCGGGGGCCAGACGAACTGCGGCTGACCCTGCACGTTCAGGTATTCGAGATGGACTGTGCGGGCGGCGTCGATCTCGTTCTGGGTGAGGAACGCGCTCGGCGTGAGCTCGAAGATGTCGAGCCCGCGCACGATCTCCGAGCTCACCATCACCCCGTTGTACCAGTACACCGACCAGGAGCCGGCCATGATCATCCGGGTCGAGTCCAGCGGACCCCGGTCGAAGAAGGCAATCTCCCGCGGGTGCGCTGCTTCGGTCCAGTCGAACACCGAGATGCCGCCCTGATACCAGGCCTGCACCATCACGTCCCGCCCCGGAATGGGGATCAGCGAGCCGTTGTGGGCCACGCAGTTTTCCAGCGACGTCTGGGGCACCGGAAGCTTGTAATAGCTCTTGAACTGCATGGTGCGATCGGTGATCGTGAAGATCGCGTCCGAGCCCCACTCCGGCTTGTCGGTGGCGCGGCACTTGGGCGCTCCGCCCCCGCCCCATTCGTCGGAAAAGAGAATCTTGGTGCCGTCGTTGTTGAACGTTGCCGAGTGCCAGTAGGAGAAGTTGGAATCGGCCACCGCGTCGAGCCGCACCGGCTGGACCGGATTGCTGATGTCGATGAGAAAGCCGAAGCCTTCGCAGGCCCCTCCGGCCAACCCGATGGCGGGATACAGCGTGATGTCGTGGCACTGCATGAAATGGGACCGGTCCCCGTCTCCCCCGATCAGCTTGGCGATAATGCCGGGAAGCGCCTCGCGGAGCGCGGCACTATCCGCCGCCGTGGGAACACCCGCCCCCCCACGGGCTTTCACGATGCTATCGAGCATCGGCGCCGTCATCTGCGGCGGGAGCGGCCGCTCCATCCCGAAGATGACCGCGGTGAACATTCCCCTCGCCCGGGCCTCCGCCGCGGCCTTTTCGGCAGCCGCGATATCCTCCGGGGCTTCACCATGCCGAGGAGGCGTGGTCAGGCCCGAAAAGATCCGTGGCGAGCTCACGATCGCGGCCTGCTCCGGATGAGCCACCGGGACTTTGATGACCTCGAGCCGCAAGAGCGCCGAGCTGGGATCCTCCTCCGGATTGGCCTGAGTGCAACCCGGCAGCTCGCTCGGGGAACGGACCATCGAGGACCCCGAGACATACACATACACGTGCTCGGAGTCCTTGGGGTCCACCAGCACACTGTGGGTGTGAGAACCCCGGCAAGTCTGTACGTTCCCCACATTCCGTGGCTTGTTGAGATCACTGATATCGAAGATGCGGATCCCCCGAAGCCGCTCCTTGCTCACCGTATCCCGCACCGGCGTGGTCCCGCAGTCGAGCCGGGCCGCCAGATCCTCGCCCGAGACGAACAGCAGGTTCTGGTATACCGAAACGTCGCTCTGCGAAGCTGGACAGATGTAGGCGGTCTTGATGACCGGCTTCTCCGGATTCGAAATGTCCCAAACCTGGTACCCTCGGAAGCTCCCCTGGATGGCGTAGTTCCCGGTAAATGCCAGGTCCGAGTTGATGCCGCCGGCGAATTCCGGAGGCGGAGGAGTCTTCGAAAGCACCCGGAGGTTCCACACCGCCTCGCCCGCGTCGGTCCGCCCCGGGCCCAGCCCGACCCGCGGATCAGGGCTTGGCGCCTGGGCCTGGGCACCGGGCGCTAGGGAGAAAGACGCAAGAACAAGGGAGAGAGCAGCCAGCGAGCGGTTCATGGTCGGGTTCCTTCGGTGAAGAAGAGATCGGCGAGCATCCGCTGCATGCGCCGGATTTCCGTGGTCTGATCCACGCTGATGTCGGTAGCGAGCTTGAACGCGGTGAGGTCCCGGCCGGCGCCTTCGGTCTCGAACAGCTCCGTTACCATCACCACCGCGCCGCGGTGGTGCTGGATCATGAAGGTAAGAAAGAGCCGGTCGAACTCCTTGCTCTTCGCCTGGTCCAGCTCCCGCATCTGCTCCCGGATCAGCATCCCCGGCATTAGCATCTCATGGCCCGCATGGCTCCTCACGACCCCGTCGGGTCCGGGCTCCGGCACCGGTTGATTGCGATCCGCCAGCCAGTGCTGCATCAGCCGGATTTCATCCTGCTGGGCATTGATGATCCGCTCCGCCAGCCGCTGCACCGAGGCCCCGGCATTATGGCTGGGCGCCCACCGGGCCATCACGATGGCCTGGGCATGGTGGCTGATCATGCCGGACATGAAACGGATGTCCGCCGCGGTGTAGGGATAGCGGGCGCTGTCGGCCTTCGCCCGGGCGATCGCTCCAGGATCGGCCTGCACCGCAGGCTGATTCTGCGCCACCAATCCGCCGGCGCCGGCGCTAGCCCCCAAAACCCCGCCAGCGACGACCCGCGCGGCTACCGAAAGGAAGGATCTGCTCATGGGAGTGCAAATATAAGACCTCGGAAATGCGCTTCGCTCCTCATGGAATGCCGTCCTGGAAACCGGGAACTTTCGCGGATGGACGGCGCGCCCACGCCGGCACTGCGCCCGCCCCGGCTCCCTGGTCCGTGGTGCCTGGCTCCCATTGGCGCCGCGCCGCCACCAGCGATAGCTTCGAAATGGGCCCCTACCTGATCAGGCTCCGTCATGCCTATCTCGCGTCGCGACTGGCTCGCCGCCACCGGCTTGGCCTTGGCCGGAA
>DATECI010000066.1:0-2130 GCA_035286985.1 Gemmatimonadales bacterium | reverse complement strand
CCGGGGGAGACGGAGGCCCGGATCCGGGCCGAAGCGATCGGGGAGGCCGCGAAGGCGCGCTTCCGGGTCGTCACCGAGGTCGCCCCGCGGGATCGGAGCGGCGCGGGGTCGCTGGCCGGGCTCGCCGAGCGCGTCAACGCGGACCTCGACGGCGGCGCGTTCATGGTGACCGTGGGTGCGCGCGCGGTCTTCGACGCCTCGGGGCTTCCGGACGAGGCCGAGGCCGACGCGCTGCTCGGCGCGGTCAGGCACCCGGGCCGAATCCTCTGGGAGGCGCCGCTGGACCGCCAGCAGCGCTGGCTCGTGCGCCGCTTCGGTCCGAACGTGAACCTGGCGGGCATCCTCCCCGAGGACGTCCTCGCTCTCGAGGCGCTGCGCTCGGGTGTTCGGGGAGATCCGCTCGATCATCCCTGACCGGCCGCGCGCAACCCGAAGGCGGGCTCCGGCGGTGAGCCCAACCCTGAGCCGGTACACGGCGAATGCTGCAGGCACTGTGTCTGAACCAGGCCGGGGTGCCGGCGAGGGACGCCAGTGGAGCTGCTGATCGCCATCCCGCTCGGCTTCGTGCTCGGGTTCCTGATCGGCCTGACCGGGGTCGGGGGTGGGGCCCTGGTGGCGCCTGCCCTGTACGTGCTTCTCGGGAGGGACTACGCCGAGTCGGTCGCGCTCTCCCTGATCTACTCGCTCTTCACCAAGATCTTCGGGGCCGTGCAGCACCTCCGTCAGGGGACCGTCCTGTGGCGGATCACGCTCCTGTACGGCCTGACCGGAATCCCGGGAGCGGTGCTGGGCTCCAGGGTCATCTATTGGGCGAGCGGTAGTGCCCAGCGGATGTTCCCGTTCCTGATGGGTGGGGTGCTGCTCGTCGTCGCGGGCCTCATCCTCATGGAGACCGGGGTGCGGGCGATCGCCGCTCGGGAGAAGCCGTTCTCTCCTCACCGGATCGGCTGGGGGGGCACGCTCGCCATCGGGGCGTTTCAGCTCGTCGTCGGAGCGTTGATGGGGCTGACCTCGATCGGGAGCGGGAGCCTCGTGATCCTCTCCATGGTGTATCTCTTCCGCATGTCCGCCAGGGAGATCGTCGGCTCGAACATCGTCATCGCGCTGATCATGGTCGTCCCGGCGGGCCTCACCCACTACTTGGCCCGGGGGGTGGATTGGCGGCTGCTGGCCGTGCTGCTGCTCGGGTCCTTCGGGGGAGCGGTCTTGGGATCCAAGTCCGCGATGATCTTGCCGGATCGCGCCCTCAAGCTCGCCATCACTGCCCTCATCGTCCTGGGGGCCGTATCGACCATCGCAAAGGCCTGGTAGCGGGCGTCCGGAACCCGCCTGGCCTTTCGGGCCGGCATAAGCATCTACTTATGGACTTGTCTGGCATTATTTATTTGCATCGAGTCCGGCGCGCTGCCATTCTCGGCGCGGCGGCGGATCGTGCGTGAGGCGTTCCAGTGAACTTGCACCACCTGCGAATCTTCTACGCGGTGGCCCAGCGGCGGAGCATCACGGCGGCGGCGGCCGATCTGCTGCTCAGCCAGCCGGCGGTCAGCCTCCAGCTCAAGGCGCTGGAACGCGAAGTCGGGCTCCCCCTTTTCGAGCGAGGCGGCCCGAAGCTCAGGTTGACCCAAGCCGGCGAGCTCCTGCTCCGGTCCGCCGTGTCGATCCTGCACGCCAAGGACGAGGCGGAACGGGCGCTCGGTGAGCTGCGGGGCGGGACGAGGGGGAGGCTCATCCTGGGGGCCGGGACCACCGGCGGGATGTACGTGCTGCCCCGAATCGTCCAGGCCTACAGGAAGCTCTGGCCGGAGACCGAGATGGTCTTCCACATCGGGACCACCGACCAGATCCTGGAGAAGCTGCTCCAGAACGTGCTCGACATGGGGGTCGCGGGTGATTCCGTCGAGGATCGGCGGTTCGTGGTCGAGCCCATCTGCACCGACGAGCTGGTGCTCATCGCGGCTCCGTCCAACCCTCTCGCCTCGCTCGGGAAGGTGACCCTCCGGGACCTGGGCGGCCTCCCCTTCGTCGTGCCGGAGGCGGGATCGAGGACCCGTCAGCTGGTGGAGCGGAAGCTCCGTGAGGCGGGGGTCGCCCTCCGCATCGCCATGCAGCTTCCCGGGACCGAGGGGGTCA
>DATECI010000065.1:0-2920 GCA_035286985.1 Gemmatimonadales bacterium | reverse complement strand
CGCGCCAGCGCGCGATCGCCCCGCCGCGCCGCCAGCTCAGCCAGCGCAGCCTCGGCGACCCGCCGGCCCGGCAGATTTCCTCGAAGGGCGAGGGCGAATGCCGATTCGGCCGGGGCCAGTCTTCCCTGGAGGAGGAGCACTTCGCCGAGCGGCACGGTGAGGGCCGGCCCGCCATCCCGAGCCAGTCGCTCCGCCTCTGCCAGACGGCCGGACTCGGCGAAGGCCCGGACCCGCGCAGCCGGCGGCAACCCATCTTGCCGGTCCACCGGGACCTGGCCGTCGGAAAGCCCCAGCACCAGAGCCAGAGCCGCCAGCCGCACCGGTCCGCTCACGGCTTCCCTCCCGCCTGCGCGGCGCGAATCGCCGCAGTCTTACCGGCGATCTCCAACAAGAGTCTCTCCAACTCCCGCTCGTAGGCGAGTGAATCGAGGATGCCCTTGCGGCGCCGGAGGGCTTCCACCTGAGCTTCCAGGGACCGGCGCTCGCCGACCAGCGCGGCGAGCCGAGGATCGGAAGGCAGACCAGCGACCCCGAAGCCCACCATGCGCGCCAGGGTGGAATCGCTCAGCTGGGCATGCTCGGTCTGCAGCAGGCTGCGCGATTCGTAACGGCGGCCGACTTCGCGCCGGGCATATTGGAACGCTTCCAGCACGGTCACCCGATCGTCTTTGTCGGCGTCAGCCGCTCCGCTCGCGAGCCCGCGAGCAAAGTACTCGGCGAAAACGGATTCGTTCCGCTCGAAGGCACTCTTCGTCGCGGTGACCACGACCCGATCGGGACCGGCAAGCGCGGCGACGAAATCTCCACTGGCCGTGGCGGCGTTCACCAGCACGGTGGTCCGCCCCACGAGGGGCCGCAGCCACTCGGCAATGTCCGCCGCGGTGGGATCCGGTCCCGGCAGGCTCAGCCGCGAATCGGTGCCCTGCCCCGCGCCATGCCCGATGAGGAGGACGAGAATCTGATCGCCCGGAACGGTGCGCCCGGCCAGTCCGGCAAAGGCCGCGGCGAGCGCCTCCCGCGTGGCTTTCCCTCGGATCCGCTCGGGGTCCCGAGTGGGATCTTCGGCCAGGTAGACGAGATTCGGATCGGTTACGCTCCACCGCGACTTGGCCGCGTCATAGACCGCCGTGGCGGCCCCGTGAAAGGCGGTGGCGAAGCGCGGTTCGCCGGAGAGACCGGTAACGATGAGCACGTGGGTCGCCCCACCGGCCTGGGCAGCTCCAGGATGCGGGAGGACGGTGAGGACGGTGAGGACGGTGAGAAAAAGCTCCCGTTGACCGTTGACCGTTGACCGTTGACCGTTCATGCCAATCCCCGCCGCTTCCGATAGGCCCATTCTCCGCCCAACAACCCCACCAGCAGCAGGAAGACGACCGGCATGTCCCAAAGATCGCGGGATTCCCTCACGGTAACACCGCTTTCGGTGTACCCCACCTCATCCGCCAGCCGTTCCGCGTCGGCCAGGGGGTGGTAGCGGCCGCCGGTTTCGTCAGCGATCCGGCGCAACAGCGGCGCCCGCATCTCGGGCTGCTCCACATCGGCCCCGAACTCGTCCACCAGGAGCGCGATCGGGGCGGCACGGGTTAGGCTCGCCCCCGCTCCGCGGCGCGCTTCGGCCTCGACCCGATACAGCCCCGCTTCTTCGGCGACGAACCGCCCTTCGTAGGCTCCGTCTCCCCGCATCGTCCAGGACAGGGGCACTTCTAGCGACCGGCCCGATGGGGTCACGACGCGCGCGAGAACGGTGCCGTCATTGGCATCCAGATAGGCTTCGTCGGTGAGCCGGGCCCGGAGGGTCACCGGCTCGCCGGGGCCGACCCGGACCGGCGTCACGGTCATCTCGAGCCGATCGGGAACCGCATCGAGCGACCAGCGCAGTAACTGCCGCCAAAATGTCTCATGGATCTGGTCCTCGAGCGGGATGTCGGCATGCATCTGCCAGAGCCAGGTGTCTTGAACCCCCAGCAGCGCAACGGTCCCGCGCCCGTAGCGCTGGACCGCGAGGATTGGCTGGGATGACCCTCGGTCCGGGGCGGTGCGTCCCCCGAGCAGCGTGGTAGCCCCGGGCTTGATCGCTCCGAGAAGATTGATCGACGTGAGCGGCGGCAGCGAATCCCACCGGGCCGTCGCCTCTTCGGTGGCGCCGAGCTGGAGTGCCGGATGGGTCCGGCCGGTGGGCGTAATCCGAACCG
Source organism: Gemmatimonadales bacterium (assembly GCA_035286985.1). GTDB lineage: Bacteria > Gemmatimonadota > Gemmatimonadetes > Gemmatimonadales > GWC2-71-9 > JABFSM01. The sequence continues at coordinate 728 of DATECI010000065.1, read as the reverse complement.
TGAGCTCGACGGCCGGGACCGAATCTTCCGGTCCCGCCTGCCCGACCCGGCCCAGGGTTACCGGCAGGACTTCGGCGACCGGCGTCGCGGTGTATCCGCCTTCCGCCAGGGCGGACCGCCCTCCCAGCGCGATGAGCCCGCCGCCGCGCCGGCTGACGAAGTCCGCCACCATTCGGAGCTGATCGCCCGTAAAGAACGACGCCTCGATGCTGCCGAGGATCAGCGCCCGGTAGCGGAACAGATCCTCTCTACGGTTGGGAAATCCCTCGACCAGCTCGAGGCTGTCGTCCACGCCGAGGCGGAGAAACTTCCCCTTTGCGCTCCGGAGCAGCGTCACGAGCTGCAGGGCACTGTCCCCGGCCACGGCCCGGCGCAGGAACGCGAGCTCCGGCCGGGGCTCTCCTTCGAGATACAGGATCTTGTCCGGGCCGGGCCGGATGTGGAGCACGGTCCGGGACTCGTTGTTCTCGGTGACTACTTCACCCGGCAGGGGCCGAACCTTGAAGGAGAGCCGGTGCGAGCCGGGCGGAAGCGGCGGCAATCGCAGCCGCACCCGCGCCACGTCTTCCCGGCCGGCAATCTCCACGGTCCGCTGGGCGATGACCCGTCCCGCGTCTTCGGCGGCGAGCTCGATCCGCTGGCCGCCGAGTCCCCGGACCCGGATGGCCACTTCACTGAGCACTCCGGCCCCGGCCAGCGCGCTCGCGGGCAGCGCGACCTGCTCGATA
>DATECI010000064.1:0-25066 GCA_035286985.1 Gemmatimonadales bacterium | reverse complement strand
ACCACCATCGAGGGGAAGATGTTCGTCTCCTTCAGCGGCTGCGCGATCGTGAGACCGGTCTCGACGCCCTTCCGCACGAACATGATGGCGTCCTCGATGATCGCGTTGCCCGCGGTCTTGGCGGTGATCTCGAGCCCGTCGAGGATCGACACTCCGGAGGAAATCAGGGTCCCGAGCGTCCGGGTAAACCGGGAAACCGCGGATTTCCGCAAGAGGTCGCCGAGGATCGGCCCCCGCAGCATCGCCCCGTCCACCACCCGGCGCCCATTCGGAGTCCGGTAATAGGCCCGTCCCGCGAATCCGAGGAGCACGGCGCCGGCGATCAGGGCCCACCAGAACCGCAGCAGGAATTGTGATGCTCCCATCACGATCCGGGTGGGGAGCGGAAGCTCCATGTTCACTGAGGCGAACATCGAGGAAAACGTCGGGATCACCGCGAGGAGCAGGACCGCCACCGCGATCACCGCGACGCTCATGATGACCGCAGGGTAGACCATCGCGCCCTTCACCTTGCGGACTAGGGCGTCGTTCTTTTCCAGGAAGGTGGCCAACCGCAGCAAGATGGTGTCGAGAATGCCGCCCGCTTCGCCCGCAGCCACCATGTTGACGTAGAGATCGGTGAACGCCTTCGGGTGCTTGCGCATCGCATCGGCCAGGGTATTGCCGGCTTCTACGTCGTACACGACCGCCCGGGTGATGTCCTTCAGAGTCTTGTTCTCGGCCTGCTGGGCCAGAATGTTCAGGGACTGCACCAGCGGGAGTCCGGCATTGATCATGGTCGCGAATTGCCGGGTGAAGATCACCACATCCCGAGTGCTGACCTTCTTCCGCATGGCCGGCAACCGGACCTGGGTGGGCGCCTCCCGGACACTCACCAGAATCATCCGGTTCTTCCGGATGAAGGCGATGACCTCGTCCCGGGTCGGCACGTCCATGGTGCCCTTGAGAATCTGCCCGGTGCTTCCGTGTTTGGCGGTGTACTCGAACATTCCCATCGTCGGCTACTCCTTTACCGGCGCAGCAGCGGCGCCGCAGGCTTCTCCACCGGGGCGATCGGCATCTCTTCGACGGGCTTCTCGCCCACCGCGCGGAGGAATTCATTGGCATCGTGGGCCACCCGGAGGCATTCCTCCCGGCTGACTTCCCGGTTCAGGTACAGCTGGAAAAGGGAATGCGTCATGGTTTGCATCCCATGCTTCTTCCCGGCCTGGAGCGCCGAATAGATCTGGTGGACCTTGTCGTCCCGGATCAGCGCCCGGATCGCGGGGGTCGCCACCATCACCTCGCAGGCCAGCGTCCGGCCCTTCCCGGCTACCTGCTGCACCAGGGCCTGGGTGATCACCCCCTCCAGCACGAAGGCGAGCTGGGCCCGCACCTGGGATTGCTGGGTGGAGGGAAAGACGTCGATGATCCGGTTGATAGACTCCGCCGCCGAGTTGGTGTGCAGCGTGGCCAGCACCAGGTGGCCGGTCTCGGCAATGGTGAGCGCCGAGGCGATCGTCTCCAGATCGCGGAGCTCACCGACCAGAATGATGTCGGGGTCTTCCCGAAGCGCGTACTTGAGCGCGCTCGCAAAGCTCTTCGTATCGGTACCGATTTCCCGCTGATTGACGAGGCATCCCTGGTGGCGGTGGATAAACTCGATCGGATCCTCGACCGTGATGATGTGGCCTCGGCGAGTCTTGTTGAGCAAATCGAGCATGGCCGCCAGAGTGGTGGACTTGCCCGAACCAGTCGGCCCGGTCACCAGAATGAGCCCGCGGGGCCGCTCCATCAGTTTGTTGGCGATCGGAGGCAGCCTGAGCTCGTCCAGGGTCCGCACGCTGAAGGGAATCATCCGGAGCACCATCGCCACGCAGCCCCGCTGCTTGAACACGTTGCCGCGGAACCGGGCCAGGTTCTCGATCCCGAACGAAAAATCCAGCTCGTCCTCCAACTCGAAACGCTTCTTCTGGTTTTCGGTGAGAACAGAGTAGACCAGGTGCAGAGTGTCCTTGGGGGTGAGCACCTCCTCGGCCGAAGCGTTGGCCATCTCGCCGTCAATCCGGAGCTTGGCCCGCTCTCCGGCCGTGATGTGAAGATCGGAGGCTTCCCGCTCGATCATCTCCACCAGCAGCGCCCGCAAATTGAGCGTCATGCCGCGGTCTCCTTGATGACCTCTTCCAGAGTCGTAACCCCCTGTTCCAGCTTCAGGAGCCCGTTGGCACGCAGGGTGAGCATCCCTTCCCCGATGCCCTGTTCGCGGAGCTCCGCTACGGAAGCGTTTCGCAACACCATCCGCCGGAGCTCCGGGGACATCGCCATCACCTCGAAAAGCCCGGCCCGGCCCCGGTAGCCGGTGCCGCCACAAGCCTCACAACCGCGACCCCGGGAAAAAGCAATCGAAGCCACTTGATCAAGAGTCATGCCCGGCCCGACCAGCGCCCGGAGTTCCTCGGCTCGGTAGGTCACCGGAGTCCGGCAGTCCCGGCAGATCCGCCGCACCAGCCGCTGGGCCACGACAAGATTGACCGCTGCCGATACGTTGAAGGCCTCGACGCCCATGTCGAGGAGGCGGGTCACCGTACTCGGGGCATCGTTGGTATGCAAGGTGGAAAGAACCAGGTGACCCGTCAATGCAGCCTTCACCGCGATCCCCGCGGTTTCCAGGTCACGGATTTCCCCGATCATGATCACGTTGGGATCCTGCCGGAGGAAAGCCCGGAGCGCCGCGGCGAACGTCAGCCCGATGTCGGTCTTGACCTGCAGCTGATTGATCCCGTGCAGGTGGTACTCGATCGGGTCCTCGGCGGTCATGATGTTGCGGTCCAGCGTGTTGATTCGCTGCAGCGCTGAATACAGCGTCGTGGTCTTTCCCGAGCCGGTGGGCCCGGTTACCAGGACCATGCCGTAGGGATTGAGAATCGCCTGGAGGAGGTCTGCCTCAGCCCTGGGCTCGAACCCGAAAGTGGAAAGGTCGAGCGTCAGGTTGCCCCGGTCCAGGATCCGGAGCACGATCTTCTCACCGAACAGGCATGGCAGCGTCGAGACCCGGAAATTCACCACCCGGCTCCCCATCTTGAGCTTGAGCCGGCCGTCCTGGGGCATCCGCCGCTCTGCGATATTGAGCTGGGAGAGGATCTTGACCCGCGAAATCAGCGCCGCCTTCATCCGGACCGGCGGCTTCATGACCTCCTGCAACGCGCCGTCGATCCGGTAGCGGACCCGGATTTCATTCTCCATCGGTTCGAGGTGGATGTCGCTCGCGCCCCGCTGCACTGCATCGGTGAGCAGCCCGTTGATGAGCTTGACCACCGGCACGTCGTCGATCTGAACCGGCTCGGGGGCTGGTTCTTCCTCCCGCTCGTCCAGCACCTCCACTTCATCCCCGAGCCCCTCCATATCCTTGAGAATGGCCTGGAGCTGCTGGTCGCTCGCGTCGTAATACTTGTCGATCAGGCTCCGTAGCGTGAGCTCTCCCGCGAAGACCGGAAAGAGATCGAACCGGGTGATGAACCGGAGCTCCTGCAGCAGGATCTGGTCGGTAGGATTCCCCATCGCCACCGTGAGGGTCCGTCCGTCGCGCTTCAGGGGGAGCACCAGATGGCGCTTCGCGATGTCGGCGGGAATGAGCCGGAGAATCCTGGAGTCCACCTCGAAATGGGAGAGATCGACCGCCGGCACCCGGAGCTGGCGTGCAACCAGCCTGGTCACCTCCACCTCGGATACCAGACCCTGCTTGGCGACGACGAACCCCAGCGGCATCCCGGTCGCGCGATGCTCGGTCAAAGCCTGCTGGAGCAATTCAGGCGACAGCAACCCCTCGCTCACGAGAAGGTCGCCGAGCCGTTCGGCCGCCACCGCCACCATCGTCATGCTTGCGTGGTTCCCTTTCTTGCCGGTCGAGCCGCACGCCTCATCTCACCACCACAAGTGGTGCCAGCCGGGCCACCAGCGCTTGGCCAAAGCCTGGGACCGCTCGAAGATCGGACACTGCGGCGAATGGCCCCTTCTCCCGGCGATATGCCAGAATTGCGCGGGCCCGGACCGGACCGACCCCCGGAAGTGCAACGAGGTCCGCCTCATCCCCCGAATTGAGATTCACGCGGTTGCCAGCCCTGCCGCGCGTGGTCTCGTAACTTGAGGCCGTCCGGCGATTTAGGTCCATTCCCCGGGGAGAAAGTGCCCCCCCCGTATCCCCCCCGAAGCGCACCTGGCCCTCGAATTGACTGAGGAGTACAGGGCCCACCCCCGGAACCCGATCCAAGTCGCCCCGTGACCGGAAGGGTCCGTTGGCCGTCCGGTAGGCAACCAGACGCTTTGCCAGGGACATGCCAATCCTGGGGAGCCGGGCGATCTCTTCCGCAGGCGCCGTATTCACATCCACCGACTCCCCGGTTGCCAAGGGGCGGCTCAGGCGCCGCACCCGGGCCAGGTGGCTCGCCGGATCGGAACCGGCTCCGCCTTCCCCGAGTAGTTCCCCCGGCGGCTCGGCGGGTTGTTGAAGCAGCAGCCGGGCCCCCTGCCCGGCCACGGCCAGGCCGAGCAAGAAGAGTACGGCACGTTTTTCCGGCATGCCTCACGATGGCCCGCGACCCGCTCAACCTGCCAAACCAATCAGCGCGAAAGGAAGCGGAAAACCGCGTTACCGAGCTACCACTTCCGCCTGACCAGAGCCAGGCCTACATCACCCACCACTTGCAGGCTCGCCGGGCTCACCTTGTCGAGGGTGTCGTCGGGGGTGTGATGCCACGGGTAGGTGAAATCGATGACGTCGATTGCGCGAATGCCCGCCTGCTGCAGCGGAACGTGATCGTCGTTGAGCGGGCCTCCACCCTCGGGGACGAAAACGTTGCCATGGCCGATCCGCCTGGCCACGTCCCACACCAGATCGACGACGTCGGCGGCCGCCGTTTGGGAGTATCCCTCCGGCGGAATCCGGAGGTCCTTGTCGCCCACCATGTCGAACAGCACGGCAAAGCGCGGCGTCGAGCCCGGGAGCTGATGCCCGGCGTAATAGCGGGAGCCAAGCAGGACGTCTTCGTCCCGTCCGAAGTCGCCGTAATCCTCCCCATCGACGAACAAAAGGTCCACCCCGATCGCAGGCGGCGTTTGCCTGAGCACGTCGGCCATCCCGAGCAGAATGGCAACGCCGGAAGCGCCATCGTTGGCGCCGGGGACGGCAGCCGCGGTGTCGCGACTCCCGAACCCGTCCGCCTTTGGCCGGGTGTCCCAATGGGCCAGGAAAAGGAGTCGGGTTTGGGCCGCAGGATTGAACCGCGCGATGAGATTCACCAACCGGAGAGAATCGCCCCGCGCGGTCACGTGGACCCAGCGCTGGACAACTACGCTGTCGGCCCGGAGCCGGAGCAGACTATCGAGCCAGGCCGCCATTCGCTGGTGCCCGGTGGTGCCCGGAATCCGAGGGCCGAATCCGAGCTGGGTCTCGACGTATCGAAAGGCTCCAGCCCCGTCGAATTCCCGGGGCGGAATGGCATCCTGGCCACAGCCGGCGAGGAGCGTCAAACCAACGGTTACCAATCGCATGGGCGAGCGCCGACCGAAAAGGGGACCCCAAAGTAAGGGCCCGGTCGCCCGCGAACGGAAGGGCATCCCGCCCGAAAGGCTTTTCCCGTTGACTGTTGACCGTTGACCGTTGACGTTTCTAGTTCCCCATGCGCCTCCTCCGCCGTCACCTGCTCAGCAACCTCGCTGCCCCGTTTCTCTTCGCCTGGATCGCCCAAACCGGCATGCTGATGTTGAACCAGCTCTCCAAGCGCCTGGGGGAGCTGGTGGGCAAAGGATTGCCGGGCTCGGTCGTTGCGGAAGTGCTGCTCCTGTTCATTCCCTTCATCGTCGCCCTGACGCTGCCGATGGCAATCCTGGTCGCGGTCCTCTACGGCTTCAGCCAGATGGGATCCGACAACGAGCTCACCGCCATGCGGGCCAACGGCGTGAGTGTGCTCCAGATGCTTCGCCCGGTGCTGGTGGCCGGGATCCTGCTGTCGCTGACCAATTTCCTGTTCATCGACCAGGTCCTTCCCCGCAGCAACCTCCGCCTACTCAACCTCCAGAGCGACATCGCGCAGAAGAAGCCGACCTTCGCGCTCAAGGAACAGGCCATCAATAACCTTCCCTCCCAGTATTTCCTCCGCGCCAGCCGGATCGCACCGGGCACCGGGCGGATGCAGGAGGTGGTGATCTACGATTTGAGCCCGCCGACCGGACGCCGGGTCATCTACGCCGACAGCGGCACCATGACCTTCGAGCGGGGCGAGCAGGACCTCGGGATCCATCTCTACCTCGGCCGGGTCAACGAGTACAAGACCGCTGAGCCCGGTACCGTCAACGTAACCCGGTTCGAGACCAACACGATCGTGGTTCGCAACGTCCAGAACGCCTTCCGGCAGAGCTTCGGGCAGGTCCAGGCAGGCGATCGGGAGATGACCACCTGCCAGATGATGGACCGGGTAGAGCGATCGCGCGCCGAGGTCCGCTTGGCCGCGCTTCGCCGCCGGCAGCTCGCCGAAAACGGGATTCGTTCCCAGCTGCGGGTGGCAACGCTGCCCGAGCTCTCCCCCGATTCGGCCCCGCCCGTTCCTGCCGCATGCGGCGCCGGGTGGCGACGGTTCGAGGACTGGATGGGACGGCTGCTGCTTCCCGGGAACGCCATCGCTCAACAGGTTCCCGCTCCGGGGCCGGCCGCCGGACCCGATACCACCGCTCCGCTTTCCCTCCCGCTGCAGCTCGCGGTCGCTCCTTCCATCAGCGACATCAGCAGCGCCCGCGACACCGAAGCGTTTGCCCGGCGGGACGTCAACCAGTTCCTGGTCGAAATTCACAAGAAGTTCTCCCTCTCGGTCGCCTGCACCACCTTCGTCCTGATCGGGATTGCCCTGGCGCTCCGGTTTCCACGGGGGGGCATGGGGCTGGTCATTGGGGGCAGTCTGGTGATCTTCTCGGTGTTCTACGTGGGGCTCACGGCGGGGGAGAATCTGGCCGACCGGGGCACCGTGCACCCGGTTTTCGCGATGTGGCTTCCCAACCTGATCGTGTTCCTCGCGGGCACGCTCGGCTTGGTCCGAGTCAACCGCGAGTTCGGGTCGACTCGAGGGGGCGACCTGGCCGACTTGACCGATTGGCTGCTGGGCTGGCTTCCCCGGAGAAGGCGGGGCGCGGAGTGAGCCGATGAGAATCCTGTCCCGGTACGTGTTCTGGCAGTGGCTCCGGGTCTTCCTGCTCACCGCGGTGGGATTGCCCTTCGTGTCGATTCTGACCCAGCTCACCGACAACCTGCGCCGCCTGCTGGAGCAGAACTTGAGCGCCGGGACGATCGCGTTGAGCTACGTCTATGCCCTGCCCCAGAACATCGCCCAGATGATGCCGGCGGCTTCGCTCTTCGCAGCCGTGTTCACCGTCGGGCCCCTGGCACGGCATTCTGAGCTCACGGCTGCCAAGGCCGGCGGCATCAGCTTTCATCGAGTGGTCCGGCCGATCTTCCTGGTTTCGGCCATCGCCGCCGTCATGGCCTTTCTGATCGGGGAATGGGCCACCGAGGCCACGACCCGCCAGCTGGAGCTTCAGAAGCAGCGGCAGGCCCGGAGCGTGACCAGCCGGTATACGTTCGTCTTCCGGGCCGCGACCGGCTGGGTCTACACCGTCCGCCAACTCAGCACGACCGAAAACCTCATGCAGCAGGTGCTGCTGGAACATGCGGTGCGCGATTCCAGCGCCCCCCTGTACTCCATCACCGCCGACAGCGCCCGGTGGGATCCGGAGCTCCGGCGCTGGAGCTTTCTGAACGGCGCGAGCCACGTGCTCTCTCCCGGCGGTGGGGCCATGACCCTGACCTTCGCCGAACTCCGGCTCCCGGCATTCCGGGAAGCCCCCCCGGACCTGCTGGTGGAGCCCAAGAACCATTCGGAGATGACCTATGGGGAGCTGGGCCGCTACATCGCGTCGCTCCGGGCTTCCGGCAACGATACCAGAAAGCTGGAGGTGGAACAGGCGGTCAAGCTGGCCCTGCCGACCGCCTGCCTCATCATTGCGCTCTTCGGAGCACCGCTGGCCATGTCGGCTCCCCGGGCCGGCGCCGCCGTCGGCATCGCGATCAGCCTGGGCACCACGCTCGCCTATCTCCTCATGATCAATCTGGCCCAGGCGGTCGGCGCGTCGGGGATCATGCATCCGGTCGCAGCGGCCTGGGCGCCGAACGCGCTCTTCCTGATCGTGGGGGTCGTCATCCTGGCCAAGGTGCGGACGTAAGAACGGTCAACGGGAACCGCCGCGCGGTTGAGATCCCACTCGCGAGGCAGTTCCCGTTGACCATTGACCGTTGACGCAGTCCCTCTGCTAGCTCCCTAACTATCTAACTCCCTAGTTAAAGATGTACCGCAGCATGAACTGCAGCTGCCACACATCACCGAGGCTGGAAGTCTGTTCGAACGTGCGGTCCAGTCCCGACTCACCCATCAGCTTGAACTGGCCCTCTTTTTCGAAGTTCCGGAGCCGATGCTGCGCCCGGCCGCAGGCATCCGCCGGGCCGGCTACCGCAGGTCCGGTGCACCCGGTAACCACGCCGGACTGACTGGACGAGGGAACCAGCAGGGGCTGATTGCTCACCAGGCGCTGGCTGGCGCCCCACTTGTGGCTCAGGAGGTTCCCGAAGTTCAGGAAGTCCGCCCGGAACTGAAGCGCGTTCCGCCGGCCGCCGATGAGGGTGTGGAGGTCCTGGGACACACTCAGGTCGAGCCGTTTGACCATCGGGAGGAACACGGCGTTCCGGGCCGCGTACTCGCCGCGTTTCTTGCTGAGATAGGAATCCTGCTCGATGTACGCGTCCCACGCGGCGGCCTGCTCGGCGGGAGTGAAGGTCCTTGCCGAAGCGGTCGCTGACGCGGACTGAGTGTACTGCTGGAAGTTCATCTCGCTGGCATCGCGCGGAATGTAGATCAGGTCGTTGGCCGCGTTGCCGTCCAGGTTGAGATCGCCTCCATAGAGGTAACTGGTGTTCCCGATCGTCTGGGAGTTCCAGAACGCCGAGATCGTGGTCGTGCCGAACTTGAAGAAGTCCCGCCGGTAGGCCACCGTGGCGAATACCCGGTGTCCCGGGGAATTGAACGAGTAGCCCAGGCCCGGATTGTTGGGGTCGTTCACGATCGCGATGCCCTGCCAGGTACCCAGGGCGATGGAGCCCGGGTCCACCGTATTCTTCGCCTCGCCGTAGTTGTAGGCGACTTTGGCAAAGAGCCCGCTCTGGAACCGCCGCTCCAGCGCGCCGCCGATGTTCCACGCGCGCCCCACGCTCTGATTCTTCATGACCACGGCACTGGTGGCGACGTTATTGATCCGGGCGCAGGTCCCCGATCCGCCGCTGGACGTGGGACAGCTCGCGAACCACCGCGGCCGGGTGTCGACTCCGGTGAACCTGCCCTGGGGTCGTGACAGGTTGGCGTTGATGTAATAGATCCCGTTCATGTCCCTATTGTAGATGAATTCCGCGGTCCCGACGATGCCGAACGGGAGCCGGTGGTCCACTCCGACATTGGTGCGCCAGACCTGGGGGAACTTGAAATCCGGGTCGGTGAAAGCCAGCGCGTAGCTCGAAGCCGGCGCGCCGCTGATCGTGGTCGGCTTGTAGGCGTTGGGATCGGGGTTGAACGGCCGGGTGTTGGTATTGTCGATCTGCTGGAACCCGGTCAGCATCCCGTTGTTGCCGATCTGGTTCGAAATCCAGACGTACAAGGGGGGCCCGCTGAAGATGCCGGTTCCACCCCGAACCTGAGTGGTGCGTTGGCCGCTCACATCCCAGTTGAACCCGACTCGGGGAGACAAGTTCGGGTTCCTCCCCGGAAGCTGCTGGGTCCGATAGTGGACCAGGGCTCCGCTCTCATCCCGGAACGTCAGGGCGTTCGCCTGCGGATTGGTGAACCCGGTTTTCTGGAAGAACGGCATGTCCACCCTCAGGCCCATGGTAAGCTTGAAGCTGGGGGAAACCCGCCATTCGTCCTGGGCATAGACTCCCGCATACCAGACCCGGAGGGGCTGGATCGGCTTCTCCAAGCCGGGAATGTTCGACCAGGCCACCTGGAACCGCCGGAGGCTAACCGGCGAAGTGGTCCGGCTCGGATTGGCCACGTATCCGTTGGCGTCGGTGTAGAAATCTTCCAGCGAGTTATAGACATAGATGCTCTGCGCGCCCTGGAAGAAGACGTTATGGGACCGGTACCGTTCCCCGCTCACCCCGAAGGTCCAGTCGTGCTTGGTCCCGTACAGGGTGAGGTTGTTCTGCAGCTGGAGGCTGTTGTACCGGAGCTCGTTGTTGGGGGTGAACGGCTCGAAGCCGAAGGAGGTGTAGGTCAGATTGTCCTTCTGAATGTCCACCAGCGGGAACCAGGTGGCCGGATCTCCCACGTCCCCGTTCCGGACCGCGCGGCTTTCGTCGTGCTGAGAGTATCCGATGATGAGGTTGTTGTGCAGGTTCTGGCCGAGCGCCGAGTTCCACTCCCCGACCACCGAGCGGATATTCTCCAGGATCTGGTAGTTCGAGTTCCGGAAGTTGATCGAGTTCAGATTGGTGCGCCGGTTCCCCAGCACCCCGAGCGAGAACGAGTTCGACTCCAGCACGTCGGTGAACGAGTCCAGATGGTTGTAGCGAAGGCTGAACTTGTTCCGGTCGTTCAGGTTGTAATCGAGCTTCCCGATGAACCGGGTAGCCGGCGTCTCGAAATCATATCCCTCGTAGGGCCCGGCTTCGTAGTTGAAGTTGGTCAGCAGGAAATCGTGCAGCGCATCCATGTCGGATTTGAGCACCCGGGTCACGCTGCCTTCGACGGTTTCCCCGCCGGTGTTGGTCCGGAAGGTCGTACCCGGCGAAGTCAGCCCGTCATGTTCGTAGCTGGCAAAGAAGAAGAGCTTGTTCTTGACGATCGGCCCGCCCAGATAGCCGCCATACCGATTGAAGGTGAAGGTGCCGGGGTTGACCGTGAGCAATCCCGGTCCGGTCTCCGTGCCCACCAGCCCCTCGCTGCGCCACCCATAGCCCAAAGAACCGGTGAACTCGTTGGTGCCGCTCCGGGTCACGGTGTTGACCCCGGCCCCGATGAAGTGGCCCTGGCGCACATCGTAGGGAGCGATGTTGACCTGGACCTGCTCGATGGCGGCCAGCGAGATCGGCGCGACGTTGGTCCGCTCGCCCGGCGAGCCCGCGAGGCCGAAAGCGTTGTTGAAGTAAGATCCGTCCACGGTGATGTTATTCAGCCGGTTGTCCATCCCCGCGTACGAGGTCCCTCGCACCTGGGGGGTCAGCCGGGTGAGATCCTCCAGGCGTCCCGAAATCGTAGGCAGCGTGCCCAGAACTTCCCGGGGAATCGAGGTGGCGGCCCCGGTCCGTTCCGAGCTGAATACCGTCTCTCCGGTGGCGGTTACTCTCACCTCCTCGAGCGTCACCACGGCCTGGCTGAGCGCAAACTGCAGATCCGTGGCCACACCCAGGGTGATGAAAATGTCGTCCCGGGTCCCGGCCTCGAATCCGATCGCGGCGGCAATGACCCGGTAGGGTCCCCCCACCCGCAATCCCGCAAGGGCCACCCGGCCGTCGGCTCGAGTGCTGCCCCAATAGGTCGTGCCCGAAGGACCGTGCACGGCGGTGACCCGCGCCCCGGCCAGCGGCGCGCCCTCCTGGTTCGTCACCTTCCCGTTGATGGACCCGGTCGTCACGCCCTGAGCCGGAAGCGCGGAGCTCGAGAGGAGCCCCAGGAGCGCGAGCCCTGAACCGGCAGCTAGCCACCTCTTCATGATCAGCCTCCGCAAGAGGAAATCACCGCTATGACGAGGATCGGGAGCGAAGCGCCCCCCCAATTGGCCCTAAGTTACCGCTCCCTCCCGGCAAATCAAGCGTGGCTATAGGACTATTCGGGACTGTTACGAGGTCTTGATCTTCCCCGCGGCTTTGGCGGCGTAAAAGACCGGAATGCCCACCAGAATGATGCCGAAGGTGATCGCCGTATCCACGGTGTTGGTCAGCAGCGCGTTCCCGATCATCCCCACTGCCCCGAGCAGGAAAACCACGGGAACGACCGGAAATCCCAGCACCCGGTAGGGCCGCGCCAATGTCGGAGCCCGCCGCCGCAACACGAACACCGCCAGCACGGCGAGCACGTAGAAGGGGAAAATGCCCAGCACGAACTTGTCCGCCAGTTGCTGAAAATCGTTGAAGAGGACGTACAGCACACCGAGGCTGCTGGCCAGAAAGATCGCGGTGGAGGGGCTCCGGAACCGGGGCGACACCCGGGCGATGCCCCGGAAAAACAGACCCCGGTCTGCCATCCCGAAGAAGATCCTCGGGCTCGCCATCATGGTCCCATTCACGCTGCTGAACGTCGAGATCATCACCACCGCCGCGATGATCCGCGCCCCCAGACCCCCCAGCGCGGGAATCCGCTCGGCGGCGGTCGCCGCGATCAAGCCCGACTGGGGCTGGGCCATCTCGGACAGCGGAACCAGATAGATGTAGGCCAGGTTCACCAGGAGATAAATCGCGATGATGGCGAGGGTGCCCAGAATCAGCGCCCGGGGAAGGGTGCGGCCCGGGTCCTTGACCTCGCCACCCATGAAGGAAAGATCGGCCCAGCCGTCATACGCCCACATGACCGGGACCAGGGCGGTGGCCAGGGCGGAAACCGAGATGGCGCCGGCCCAGGCCGGGGTGAAGTGCTCCGCCGAGCCGGTGGGAGCGGTAAACGCCAGCAGGACCAAGCCGATCAAGGCCCCGTACTTGACCGCGGTGGCCAGGTTGTTGACCGCGGCCGCTCGCTGGACCCCGACCCAATTCAGAACCCCGACCACGATAATGAGCCCGGCCGCCACCCAGTGGACCTGCTCCGCACTGACCGGCACGAACCGGCCGAGATACTCGGCGAAGATCGTGGAGATCGCTCCCAGCGCCGAAGCCCGGATGACCACGAGCTGGGACCACCCGAACAGGAAAGCCGGCATCGGGCCGAAGCCTTCCTCGAGGTACGCCAGAATACCGCCGCTGCGGGGGTAAAGGGCCGCCAGCTCGCCGAGCGTCAACGCCCCAAACAAGGCGAGCATTCCGCCCAGGATCCACACCAGCAGGAAGGGCCCCGGCGACGGAAGCGACTGCGCCACCGTGGCCGGGACCCGGAAGATTCCGCTCCCGATCGTGATCCCGATCAGCACCATGATCGAGGCGAACAGCCCCACCGTGCGGGGAAGCCGCTCGCCCCAGGGATCGCGAACCTGGGCTTGAGTCATGGGAGGGCGGCCGCACGGCCGCATTGGCGCACGAGGTTTCTCCGGTGGGGGAAGGGCAAAAGGTATATATTGCCCGCCGGGTTTTGCCAGTCGGGGCCGCCCGACGACCGACTTTAACTTCCAGGATTAGATGGGCCTGTTTCGGGACCTCATCACCCTGACCAAGCCGCGGGTGGTCTCGCTCCTGCTCCTGACCACCATCGCGCCGATGTTCCTCACCGACCGGGGCCTCCCGAGTCTCGCCCTGATCGGCTGGGTTCTGCTGGCCGGTTATCTCATGGCCGGGGGGGCCAACGCGATCAACATGTGGTTCGATCGCGACATCGATACCGCGATGCCCCGGACCCGGCTGCGGCCGATACCCTCCGGCCGGCTTCCTGCGGGAGCGGCGCTCCTGTTCGGGATCGGGCTTGGCCTCGCATCGTTTGCGCTCTTCTGGCGCTTCGTGACGCCGCTGGCAGCCTGGCTCGCCACCGCGGGACTGCTGTTTTACGTCTTCGTCTATACGATGTGGCTCAAGCGGGCCAGCCCGCAGAACATCGTGATCGGGGGAGCGGCCGGTGCCTTCCCGCCTCTGGTCGGATGGGCCGCGATGACCAATTCCCTCGACTGGGCGGCCCTGTATCTCTTCGCCATCATCTGTTACTGGACCCCACCCCACTTTTGGGCACTGGCCCTCATCAAGGAAAAGGAGTACGCCAGGGCCGGAGTGCCGATGCTGCCGGTCGTCAGGGGCGCCCACGAGACCAAGGTCCAGATGCTAGGATACACCCTGATGCTCCTCCCCCTCACGATCCTGCCAACCCTGGCAGGGTCCCAGGGTCTCCTCTATGCCGGGGCAGCCCTGATCCTCGGCGGGCGGTTGCTCTGGTATTGCCTCAAGCTGCTCAAGGAACCAGGCCCGTCTCCCCTGGCGTGGCGGATGTACCGCTACTCCTTGCTCTACCTCGCCTTGCTCTTCTGCGCGATGGGCGTGGACCGGTACGTGCCGTTCGGGCACCGGGAGCGGGCCCCGGAGGTGGTGATTCTGGGGAGATAGGCCGTACCGGAACCGCGTCACCAGTCAACGGTCAACCGTCAACAGGTACCCCTAACAGAGAAGCTCGTCTCTACGGGGCAGTTCCCGTTGACCGTTGACCGTTGACCGTTGACGCTTTCTCGCCGGTAATGAGCTCCCGTTGGATCGCTGCGGGCGTCACCACCGGCCCCTCCGGTCCCCAGTAGACGTTCACCTCGCTCCGGACTCCGAATTCACCTGGCAGGTAGACCCCCGGCTCAACCGAGAAACCGCATCCCGGCAGGATGATGCGGTCGTCCCGGGTTTCGTAGTCGTCCATATGAGGACCCGAGCCGTGTAGGTCCTGGTCGATCGAGTGACCGGTTCGGTGCACAAAATACTCGCCGAGGCCCGCCCGCTCGATCACCTCGCGGGCCGCTCGATCCACCTGGTAGCCGGCCAGCCGGTCGCCCCGCTTCGCCGCCTGGCGTATGAGGTCAAGGGCGGCATCCCGCGCGTCGCGCACCACAGTCCAGACCGTTCGCACCCGATCGGGCGGCCGGGGCCCGCTGAACCCCATCCAGGTCTGATCCGCAGAGATCGCGCCGGGATACCGCCCGAACAGGTCGAGAAGGACGATCTCGTTCGGAGCCAGGGTTCGATCCCTGCCCTGAACCGGTTCGTAGTGAGGATTGGCGGCGTTGGGTCCAAACCCGACGATCGGTGGGTGATCGGGGACGATGCCCTCCCCAGCCATGGCATCCATCACCCGGCGTTGCAGAGCGGACTCGGTCAGGCCGGTCCGCCCGCGAGCTACCGCGAAGGCGAGCGCTTCCCTCGCGATCCGGGCCAGAGCTTCCGCCGCCTTGACGTGTTGCGCCGCCTCCTCGCTGCTCCACCGCGACACGAACCGGGTCACCAGGGACGCGCTCGATACCACCCTGCCGCCGAGCGCCTGGATCAGCTCGACGACGCCGTGAGGGACCCGATCCAGATAAGGAACCCCGTTCTGTTCCGAGATCTCCATGGCCACGGTCTTGCCCCCCACCAGCTCTCCCAGCGCCGCGGCGAGCTCCTCCCGCCGGGCGTAGGGAACGATCCGGCCGGGAAAGTCCTCCAGCGGTCCCAGCTCGATCTTGTGGGCCACCGCAACCGGGTCGCCCACCGGAGTGAGGAGGACGAACAACCGCCGCGATCCTAACCCGCCCAGTCCCAGGAAACGCCCGGCCACGGGGTTGTGGCCCTGAAAATCGAACAGGAGCCAGCCGTCCGCGCCGCAGGCGGTCAGCGCGGCACCGAGGGCTTCCCGGTCTTCCGCCGTCAAGGGCCTCATTCATAGCCTCCTGGTTCCGCCGACCGCCAGGTGCAATACGGCTCTCCCTGGCCGCGGCACTGCTCGTGGACCATGGCTCCCTCGAACCCGCTGGTCACCCGCAAGAGCTCCGCGAGCGCCGCACCGTAGAAGGAGCATCCGGTTCCCGGATAGCCGGCCTGGGTCGCAAGTGAGTCGGACAGGCGCGCCACGGCCTCCCGGGACCGAACCTGAAGCTCGATGCGGAGCAGCCGATGCGCTACCCGCGCGGCCGCCGGCCGGCCCAGGCGCCAGCGGAGGGACGCCGGACTGAGACTGCACACGAGTCGGATCCCCGGCCCGGCCGATCGTACCGCGTATCGGGCCGCGCGCCGGCCGGCATCGGAGTACACCAGGGCGGCGTCCGGTCGCCGGCCAATCAACCGGAAGATCAGGGTCACTTCCTCCTGAGGTACCAGGTGTTTGCGAGCCGCGCTTTCCTGGTATCGCTCGATCTGTTGAGCCACGGTCTGGCTCAGGCCGAGCCGCTTGGCCATGATCTCACCGGCGAGCTCGTTCAGGCCGTCGTCGAGCGGGGTATCGAGATTCCGGATTGCCTCGAGGAGGCTTTGCGGAATGAGGGGATGCAGGCCATCCCGGGGCGGAAGGGTCACGCCGCGGCAACTTAGTGGGTCGCTTTCGGGCAGGTAAGGGCGCTTGCGGGTCCTCCCCCTTCACCAGACATTGCCCCGATGCTGCCCGGCGTGGCCGTGGCCGTTTCGATCGCCGTGGCTCTCGCGGCATGGCGGGCCAAAGCCCTGACTCGGACCGGGGCGCTGGCTGCCGCCGCGGTGGGAAGTCTGCTGCTGGCCGGAGCCGGATGGCCTGGCGCGGCGCTCCTCGCCGCGTTTTTCGTCCCCAGCACTCTGGTGGGCCGAGTGGGGCTCGGACGGCTCACCGGGGCCGAGGGTCGGGAAGAAATCCGCTCCGCGCGACAGGTCCTCGCGAACGGGGCTCCGGCCGCCGCCGGCGGCCTGGCCGAGTTCATCGCACCCGGGCTCGGCCTCTGGATCGCAGCGGCGTCCCTGGCGGCCGCCTCGGCCGACACCTGGGCCACGTCGCTCGGGCGCATCAGCGCTCGGGACCCGATCCTGCTTGGCACCGGTATGCGGGTGCCTCGAGGCACCTCGGGCGCCGTCTCTCTGCCAGGAACGGTCGCCGGGCTGGCAGGTGCGACGGTGGTCGCCGGGACCGCCGCAACGCTCCTACACCAGCCAGCCCTCCTGTGGGCAGGATTGGGAATCGGGTTCGGTGGTATGTTGTTCGACTCGGCCCTGGGCGCGTTCGCGCAGGCCCGATTCGTCTGCCCGGCCTGCCTCGTCTCGAGCGAGCGCCGCCGGCATCACTGCGGCACTCCCACGCGCCTGGCGAGAGGATGGCGATGGCTCGACAACGACGGAGTCAACGCGGTGACGACCACGGTCGCGGCACTCGCGGGAGCCATCCTGTGGGTGCTGCAGTGACCGCCCGACCGCCCCACCACCCGACCCCCCGTTACGACGTGGTGATCGCGGGCGCCGGCCCAGCGGGAGCCGCAGTGGCCCTACGGCTTGCCCAAGCAGGGCTGCGAGTGGTCGCGGTGGACCGGGCTGCCTTCCCCAGGGAAAAGGCCTGCTCGGAGTACATGAGTCCTGAAGGGGTCCGCCACCTCGCTGCGCTCGGTGTGCTGCAGGACGTCGAGCGGCAGGGCGGCAATCCCATACGGGGCACCACGGTGCACGCACCGCGCGGGTCCTCTTTAACCGGGATCTTTGCCCGGGCCGCACCGGTGCCTTTTCGGGAGACCGGTCTCTCGGTTTCGCGCCGCATTCTCGACCACACCCTGGTGGCTGCAGCGCGGCGGGCCGGGGCCGAGATTCGGGAGCAAACCTCGGTGCGAGCCGTGCTGCGCGACGGAGCGGCTGTTTCCGGGTTGCTGGTGCGCGATGAAGCGGGGACGAGCCGGGAGCTCCGCGCTCGTCTCACCATCGGCGCCGACGGGCTCCATTCCCGGGTGGCCCGGACGATCGGGGTCCGTCACACCGGATTCCTCCGCCGTTACGCTCTCGTAGCGCACGTCACGGACGTTCCCGGTCTCGACGACACCGCCGAAATGCACGTGACCCGAGAAGGCTATGTGGGCCTCAATCCGCTGGGCGGTGGATTGGCCAATGTGGCCCTCGTTCTGCCCAAGGCCCAGATCCCGTCGGGAGCGAACCCGGATCAGGCCGGGAGAGCCGCCGCCAGAGGCCCCAGCCTCCCCCTCGATCGATTCTTTCTCGAGAAGCTGGCGCGGTTCCCCGGGGTGCGGGGCCGGATTGGGCCTCGAGCCATCGTGCGACCGGTGCTGGTTACCGGCCCCTTTGCCGTCCGCACCAGCCCGGTGATCACGGCCGGTGCCGTGCTGGTCGGCGACGCGGCGGATTTCTTCGATCCGTTTACGGGGGAGGGCATTTGCGCCGCGCTGCGCGGGGCCCAGCTCATCGAACAGACGCTGCTCGATCCGCTGCGGTCGGGTGAGCCCCTTCACCGCTCTGCCTTGCGAGACTATGTGGTCGCCCGCCGGCGGGCCTTCCTTGGCAAATGGATCGTCGAGCGGCTCATCGGCTATGCCATGCTCGCGCCGTCCCTGTTCGACCGCGCGGTAGAACGGCTCGAGCGCCGGGGCCTGAGCCATACCCTCATCGGTGTCACCGGCGACTTCCTGCCGGCCCGCGCCGTTCTCAATCCAATCTTCCTCTCCCAGGTGATGCTCTGATGCAGTATCACGATGCGGACCCGGCTCAGTTCCGCCAGCTGTGCGGCCATTTCGCCACCGGGGTGGTCATCATCACGGCCGCCGCGCCCGACGGTTCCCCGGCCGGCATGACGGCCAACAGCTTCACTTCGGTCTCCCTGATTCCGCCGCTCGTGTCCATCAACGTGGACCACGCCTCGGACATGCATTCCGTCATGCTCCAGTCCGAGAGTTACGTATTCAATGTGCTGGAAAGCCATCAGGAAACGCTCTCCCGCCGCTTCGCGGATAGCGCCGGCCAGCGATTCGATGGGGTCGGCTACCAGGTAGATCACCGCGGCTTCATTCTCCTGGACGGGGTGATCGCCACGATCCATTGCGTACCTCAGGCGCGGTTCGAGGCCGGTGACCACACGGTGTTCGTAGGCCGGGTCATCGGCGGTACCGTCGCGCCGGGGGGCGGGCGTCCGTTGCTCTACTACCGCGGCGGATACGTGACGCCCGGAACCATATGAGCGAGCTGGAAGCCGCCGCCTACGGGGTCGAGCTGCTCGATGATTCCAAGGCCGCTCCCGAGCTGGTGCGCGAATCGCTCCGGAATATCGCCCGGGCCAACTGGTGGTTCGGGGGAGCGGCCGCGGTCCGATACGGACTTGGGCGGGCGATCGCGGGCCCGGGAAGTTCTGGGGTCGTGACTTTACTCGATGTCGGAACCGGTCTGGGCGATCTGCCTCGCATGGCGGTCCGCTGGGCCGCGCGGCGAGGCATCGTGCTCCGCCCGATTGGCCTCGAGCATCATGCCGCCGCGGCCCGGGCAGCCCGTGACGCAGGGTTGCCCGCCGTCCGGGGCGATGCGGCGGCCCTCCCCTTCGGCAACCGAACCGTGGACCTGGTCCTGCTCAGTCAGGTTGCCCATCACTTTGCCCCTCAGGCCATTGTCCGGTTGCTGCAGGAATGCGCCCGGGTGGCCCGGAAGGCCGTGATCGTGGCCGATTTGCGCCGGTCCCCGCTTGCGGCCTTGGCTTTCCCGGTCGCGGGACGGTTGCTTCGGTTCGACCGCCACACCGTACAGGACGGCATCACGTCGCTCCGCCGCGGGTTCACCCCCAGGACACTGGAAGCGTTATTGCTGCAGGCCGGGCTCCCCGCCCAGGTGGCCCGGCGGCCGGGGGCTCGCCTCGTAGCAGTGGGCTACGTCGGACCGACGGTCGGACCGTCCTGATGCACACCGTGGACACGCTCTGGATCGCGGCGCCGCCGGACCGGGTCTTCCGGCACGCGGCAGACGTGGAGCGCTGGCCTTGCATCCTTCCCCACTATCGCTGGGTGCGACTCCATGAACGGAGAGCCGACGAGAGCGGAATCGTCGAGATGGCGGCGTGGCGCCCGTTCGGCCCGCTCCGGTGGCCAACCTGGTGGATGTCGGAGATGTGGATCCGGCGCGATCGGCTCGAGGTCCGGTATCACCACGTCCGTGGCGTTACCACCGGCATGGATGTCCTCTGGAGTGTTGTGCCGGAAGGAAGCGGCACCCGGGCCACCATCATTCACCGATGGGAGGGACCGGCCTGGCCGGTCATCCGGCGGCCCGCGGCTCAGTGGGTGATCGGCCCGGTCTTCGTGCGAGGCATTGCCTCTCGCACCCTCACCGGGATCGGACGCGCGGCCGAGCGGACCGATGGCTGATCGGCGCGTGGCCATCACCGGAATCGGACCGGTGACCCCGATTGGCATCGGCGTGGACGCCTTCTGGCGCGGGCTCCGAGCCGCCCGATCCGCGGTGCGCCGGGTGACTCGTTTCGACCCCAGCCCCTTCCGAAGTCAGGTCGCGGCCGAGGTGGACGGCTTCGATCCGAACCAGTGGGTAGACCCCCGCCGAGCCAAGCGGCTCGACCGCTGCTCGCTGTTCTCCCTGGGCGCGGCCCGGCTCGCCCTCTCCGATGCCGGCATCGAGCTCGAAAAGGAAGATCCCGAGCGGATTGGTGCCATGATGGGCACCGCGCTCGGGGGGGTCTCCTTCGCCGAACAGGAGCATGGGAAGTTCCTGAGCGGCGGGTTGCGAGCGGTCGAGCCCGGACTTGCCTTGACCGTGTTCGTCGGGGCATCGAGCTGTAACCTCGCCATCGAGCTGGGGATTTCCGGGCCCAACATCACCAACGGAATGAGCTGCGCTTCGGGGGCGATCGCCATCGGCGAGGCGTACCGCACCATCCGGCGAGGCGAAGCCGACCTGATGCTCGCAGGCGGTTCGGAGGCGCCCCTTTCTCCGCTGAGCTACGGGGCGTTTGCCATCATCCGCGCCATGTCCACTCGCAACCAGGACCCGCCCACTGCCAGCCGTCCCTTTGACCGCGATCGGGACGGCTTCGTCATGGCCGAAGGGGCCGCCGTCCTGGTGCTGGAGGAGCGGGAGCGAGCCCGGGCTCGGGGCGCCCCCATTTATGCCGAGGTCGTGGGCTACGGGCTCACCAACGACGCCCATCACATGACGGCGCCCCGCCCGGACGGCCGGCAGGCTTCCCGCGCCATGCAAACGGCGCTCGACTCGGCCGGGGTGCCCCCCGAGGCGGTGGGCTACGTGAACGCCCATGGCTCCTCGACCCCGCTCAACGATCCGGTCGAGGCCCTCGCCATCCGGACTGTGATGGGCCGTTTTGCAGAGCGGGTTAGGATCAGCGGCACCAAGGGATACTATGGGCATCCGCTGGGCGCGAGCGGGGCCATCGAGGCCGCCATCTGTGCCCTCGTCAGCCGGCGGGGCTGGCTGCCGCCCAGCGTGAACCTCCACCAGCCGGATCCGGCGTGCGAGTTCGACTATGTCCGGGGCGAGGGAGAAGCAGTCGAGCCGGAATACCTGATGAGCAATTCGTTCGGGTTCGGCGGGATCAACGCGGCGCTGCTCTTCAAGACCGTGAACGGTGTACCGTGAACCGTGAACGGTCGCTCTCGGGCTACGCCTCTCGGCTGTTGCCGTTCACGGTTCACCGTTCACGGCTCTTGCGCCACAAGGTCAGCGCGTACGCTCCGAGGATCATGGCCGTCACCACGTACGCCGCCACCAGGTAGCCCGCATTCGCGGTGGGGTCAACCGGCATCGTCGCCTCCGGCGAGTTGGGCCCGCTTGCCGAGACCGTAGCGGGTCATCACGAACCCGGTCAGCAGAATCGTATGAACCGCCAGCGAAGCGAACAGGGTTCGGAGCATTTCCCAGGGTAAGGACGGCTCGCTGGGCTTGAGCACGATCGGCTGCGGATGCAGGGTTCGGAACAGATACACGGTGAGGTGCACGAAGGGGACCAACACCAGGCCCATGATCCCGACCACCGCCGCGAACCGGGCCCGCTCCCCCGGATCCGAGACGGCTCCGCGGAGCGCCCGGTAGCCCAGGAACAAGAAGAACAGGATCAGGGTAAAGGTCAAGCGGGCATCCCAGGTCCACCAGGTACCCCAGACCGGCTTTCCCCAGAGCGGTCCGGTGGTGAGCATGACCAGGCTGAAGACCAGCCCCGCTTCCGCAGCGGATTCGGCGAAGAGATCCAGCCGCGGATCCCGAAGCCAGAGATAGAGGATGCTGGCGATCCCGACCAGCGAGAACGCCAGGAGCGCGCTCCAGGCGGCGGGCACGTGCACGTAGAAGATCTTCTGCGGCAATCCCTGAAGCCGTTCCACCGGGGTGAATTGCAGGGCAAGGACGTACACCAACGCCAGGCCCAGCAATCCCAGCCCGGTAACGACCAGGCCGCGCCGGATCACCTTGTGCCCGCCAACCGTTTCAGAAGTCATTCATCCATCAGCGCCGGAAAGAGGAGGAGGCACACCGTCACAAAGACCAGATCATACAGCCCCAGGATGCGGAGCCAGCCGCCAATTTCACCCAGGGGGCGCCCTGCAAGCAACCGCGCCGTCGCCTGCACCCCCCACATGACCGGCGGGAGCATGAAGGGGAGAACCAGCAGGGGCATCATCAGTTCCGCGAATCGGGTGCGCACGGTCATCGCCGCGAAGACCGTCCCGACCGCCACGAAGCCCGTGGTGGCCAGCACCGCCGTCGCCCCGATCCCGATCAAGGCCCCGCCCAGGTCTACCCCGAAAAAGAGCACGAACAACGGCAGCGTCACGGCCTCGACGGTGAAGACGAACGCCAGGTTGGCGAGGTACTTCCCCAGAAAGAGGGCGCTCCGGGACACCGGCGCGAGCAGGAGTCCGTCGAGCGCCGCGTTCTCCCGCTCCAGGGCGAACGACCGGTTGAGCGCGATGACGCCCGAGAACGCGAAGGTGATCCAGAGCACGCTCGGGGCCAGCACCTCCCGCGACACCGCCGCCGCATCCCGGGCAAAGTTGAAGATCACCAGGACCAAGGCAGCGAAGGCGATCGCGGAGACGAGCCCGGTCTTGCTCCGGTGTTCGACCCGGATGTCCTTGGCCGCCACCGCGAGCGCCCCCCTGAGGAACTCACCCATGGAGCACCTCGCGATAACGCCGGAGGAACTGGTCCAGCGTTTCCTCCCGGGATCCGCTCGAAGCCCAGATGCCTCGCACCAGCAGATGCACGTGGGTGGCGAGGTCCCAGGACTCGTGGACGTCATGACTCACCAGCACCAACGCGCGGCCCTGCTCCCGTTCCCGACCCAGGAGCCCGGCCACCTGTTCGCTGGATCGGGGGTCGAGGCCGGTGAAGGGTTCGTCGAGCAGCAGCAACCTGGGACTGTGCAGAAGGGAGCGCGCGATCGCGACTCGCTGGATCATCCCGCGGGAAAGCCGACGCACCGGCTCATCGCCCCGCTCCGCCAAGCCGACCGCGCGAAGCCCGGCGCGGGCGGCAGCCGGTGGATCCGGGATCCCGTAGAGCCGGGCCGTAAAGGCAAGGTTCTCTATCGCGGTGAGATCGCTGTAGAGATGGCTCTGGTGCGAGAGGAGCCCGATGCTCCTCCGGGCCCCCGGGTCCCGGACGAGGGGTACGCCTCCGATCAGAACGGTGCCGGCACTGGGCCGGGCCAGTCCGGCGACTACCCGGAGCAGGGTGCTCTTCCCCGCCCCATTCGGACCCACCACCAAGTGGCACTCCCCCGCCGCCACCGTGAGAGAAACCCCCCGCAATGCCCGAGCCGCCCCAAGTGACGCTCGAGGTTTCGGGCTTCCAGTATTGGGGCCGGGGGTGGCTCGGTCACGGGCCACAATATACGGCGAGACGACCGCTAGGCCGGCTTTCGTTCCAGTTCGAAGAGATCGGCCATCTCGGTAAGGGCCAGCAAATACCGGAACTCCTCGCTGGGATCCTTGAGCACGACTCGTTGCTGCCGATCCGCGGCGCGCCGCTGGATCAGCATCAGAGCGGACAGACCGGCCGAGTCCACCCGCCGGGTGCTTCCCAGATCGACCTTGAGCACGCCCCCGTCGGCCAGCGCCGACAGCTCGGCGAACGCCGCCTCACGGAAGGACGCTCGGGTGTCCAGCCCAAGCTCGTTGGGCGCGATAATGGATCGCGCGGCCGACATCGACATGATGGAAGCGAAGGCGAGTCCGGTGCCACGCCCATCAACTTACTCCCGCCAAATCACTTATCTGCTTGGCGTTATGGACCTTAGAGAGGGGCGCACACCGCAGTCCGCGACAGGTCGTGGGGATCTGCAAGCGCAAGATCCATCCCTTGCCTGGGCCCGATTGCAGTATTCATTAGAGCGGCGATCCCAGCTCCCTTGCTCCCTAGCTCCCTGGCCCCTGCCCATGACCGACCAGCTTGCTACCCTCCTGACCGAGCAGCGCCGTTTTCCTCCTCCCCCTGAGTTCGTCGCTCGGGCCGCCGCCACGGCGGACCTGTATGAGCGGGCCCGGGCCGACCGGCTGGGCTTTTGGGAGGAGCAGGCCCGCACCCTCGACTGGATCACGCCCTGGGCGAAGGTGCTGGAATGGGAGCTACCCCATGCCAAGTGGTTCGTAGGGGGGAAGCTCAACGTCTCGGTGAATTGCCTCGATCGCCACTTGAATGGACCCCGCCGGAACAAGGCCGCCCTGATCTGGGAGGGCGAGCCGGGGGACCAGCGCACCCTGACCTACTGGCAGCTCGCCCGCGAAGTGAATCGCGCGGCCGGCGCGCTCCGGCGGCTCGGGGTCCAGCGCGGAGATCGGGTCGCAATCTACCTCCCCATGATTCCGGAAGCGGCCATCGCCATGCTCGCCTGCGCCCGGATCGGCGCGGTGCACTCGGTGGTGTTCGGCGGGTTTTCGGCGGAGTCGTTGCGCGACCGGATCAACGACGCGAAAGCGGTCGCGCTGATCACCGCGGACGGCGGGTACCGGCGCGGGCAAGTCGTTCCGCTCAAGCGCTTTGCCGATGAAGCGCTGGCCGACTGCCCCTCGATCCGAAACGTGATCGTCGTCCGCCGCAGGCCGGGAGCCGATGGCGACGAAGCCGTTGCCACCATGCAGGAGGGCCGCGACCATTGGTGGCACCGCCTCCTCGGCGACGCTCCCCTCACCGCCGAGCCCGAGGAGATGGACTCGGAAGATCTCCTGTTCATTCTCTATACGTCGGGCACCACGGGTAAGCCCAAGGGTATCGTCCACACCACCGGCGGCTACCTGGTCCAGGCGGTGGCCACGACCCGCTACGTCTTTGATCTCCGCGAGGAAGATGTCTTCTGGTGCACCGCCGATATCGGCTGGGTCACCGGCCACAGCTACATTGTCTACGGGCCGCTCGCCAACGGCGCCACGTCGCTGATGTACGAGGGCACGCCCGACTTCC
>DATECI010000063.1:0-3222 GCA_035286985.1 Gemmatimonadales bacterium | reverse complement strand
CACCTTTACGCAGCCGTCCCGCCGTTCGGCGAACATTCGATAGGCATCCGGTCCGACGGCGAGTTCCACCGTGTGGGTGAAGAGCCCGCGGAGCTCCGGCTGGCGCCGCAGCGCGAGCGGGATCAGCCCTTCCATGTAGTACCGGGCCGGGCAGCGACCGATCCGCCACGTCAGATTCTTGTCGTACGCCTGCCCCGGGGTGAAGGGGAATCCGGCCTCGTGATGAACCCCGACCACGGAAACGGTGCCTCCCGGCCGGACCAGCTCGAAGGCGAGCCGGTTCGCCTCGCCCGAGCCGACCGCCTCGAGCACGGCATCCGGACCGCGGCCGCCGGTCCGCTCCCGGATCCGGAGGATCGCATCGCCCCGGGCCAGGTCGATCGCCTCCGCGCCGAGCCGGGCCGCCCAGGCCAGGCGTTCCGGCACGGAGTCCAGCGCGAAGATCGGGTCGGCGCCCAGCTCCCGGGCCGCGAGTACCGCCATCAGGCCGACCGGTCCACAGCCTAACACGGCGACGGTGGTTCCCCCGGCAGCGCCTCCCAGCCGGGCGCAGTGATACCCGGTTGCCAGGACGTCGCCCAGCAGGAGGCCGGTCTCGTCGCTTAGCTCCGCGGGCAGCGGGAAGAGGGTGGTATCCGCGAGCGGCACCCGGACCAGTTCGGCCTGGGCCCCGTGGAGGCCCTGGCCGCGCTCCACCCAACCGAACAGCTCGCCACGGACGCAGCGGGCGGTGAGGCCGTTCCGGCAATAGAAACAATCACCGCAGCTCGTCGTGAAAGGGCTGGCCACCCGGTCGCCCGGGTGGATCCGAGAGACCTTGCCTCCCACCTCCAGTACCTCGCCGACGAATTCGTGGCCCATCACGGTGCCCGGGTCGAGCCCGGTCTCGCGGCCATGCCAGACATGGAGATCGGATCCGCAGATGGCCGCCAACCGGACCCGAACCAGCGCGTCGGTCGGCGCGAGGAGCACCGGATCGGGGACGCGCTCCACCCGGAGATCGGCGGGGGCGTGGTAGGTGATGGCTTTCACAGGGGGCCGTTGGTCCCCGAAACGTAATGGCTCTGGTGGGAGTCGAACCGACACCCTGCGGATCAAAAGTCCGCTGATCTGCCGCTTGATCTACCGAGCCAACCGGTCTCGCAAATCGGCGCTCGCATCCCTCTGAGCCATCGACCGGTAGCCGAGACCGCCAACCCTGATCAGAGCGCCCGCCGCGCCATCCGGCGATGCTTCAGGCCGAGGCCCTTGTTGTAGCGCTCCTTCCAGCGTGCGAAAGCCGGTTGCCGCAGCTTGCGACCGTGCTTCCGATTCTTCTTCCCCTTCTTCCGCTCCATGACTGACTCCGGTTAGGGTCACGTCATGGGCACCTCCTTGGTTGGGGTAAGCGGTGACGGCGGGATTCGAACCCGCGAGCTTCTGCGTGACAGGCCGACGGGGACGGCCAGGCTCCCCTACGCCACCAAGAGGTCAGCCGAGTGGACCGGGAGGGAGTCGAACCCTCAACCTGCTGGGTGCAACCAGGCGCTCTCCCGTTGGAGCGCCTGCCCATCGCAATGCCCTCGGAGGGACTCGAACCCCCACGCCGGTGTGACGGCACGGCGTTCTGAGCGCCGCGTGTCTGCCAATTCCAACCACGAGGGCCTATACCCCGAGCGGGATTCGAACCCGCGACCTCCAGCTTGAAAGGCTGGCATCCTGGGCCACTAGACGACCGGGGCACATTGGTGGAGCAGGAGTCGAACCTGCGACGCGCGGCTCTTCAGGCCGCCGCTCTACCGCCTGAGCTATCCACCAGCGCTGCATGCCGACCGAAGGACTCGAACCTTCACCCCCTCGCGGGGACCCCGGTTTGAGAGGGGATCGCCCCAAAACTCGACGGGCCCCCGAATTGAGCGGGGGCCCGTCGCCAAGAAGCGGAACTTCCTGGTGGCTTCCCCCTACCCGGTCCTCGCGGTGCGGCTGGGCGGCCGCGCGGCTTGCAAGTGCGCAGCTAAGCCGAGGCCTATGCCGACACCTACCCGCGCGGGTTTCCGGCTGTTCAGCCGGAAGCCCGTGGATGAGCCCGATAGCCGGTCATACCGCCGTGAGATACGCATAGACCTGTAAGGTTAATCGGTGCGGGCCGTCGTGCAAGAGGCGTGCGGGCGCGTCAGACTTCCCTTCGACTTGCGTAACCAATTGGGGCACAGGGTGTTGAGAGCGTTCGAGCGGGTCACGGTTTTGGTCTGAAAAGGAGCTGATTTGGGCGTGAATTAGGGCCAGTTTGGGGCGAATTAGGTGAATCGGGGTGAATTCAGGAGGAATCTAGGTGGATTTGGCGAGCGGCCAACCTTAATCCTCGGCGAATGGAGGGGGGATGAGTCTTGGAGGAGGGAGGTCTCATTGGCCCCGGTGGATTCGAACCACCATTCTCAGATCCAAAGTCTGATGTCCTGCCATTGGACGAGGGGCCAGCGTTGGAAAAGTAACCGGGACCCCAATCCTGAATGGGAACTGCAGGATGCCCCGGAGCCGACGGCTTCGGGGCACCCAGGCACCAACGCGTGACTCTGCCGCGTCAGGACCGGATCCGCCCGGCGAGGGGGGTCGCCGGGGGTGGAGAAGTGGGATCATAAGACATGCCGGGTCCGCACGTCTCCCCGGACTTTTCGCAAAGGCACTGTCGCGCAACAACTTAGAAATCCGCCCGGAGCTCCGGACGTTTTGGGACCTGCCTGGGTTTGAAGGAAGCGCTCGACAGGTCGTGTCGAATCCGGGCCATCCGACCCCTAGAGGGTGCGGGTCGGGATCAAGGTTCCGTGTCGGGGACCGAGCATTGCTCGGGCGTCCTCCCGGTCCCGATCGGAGCGGTAGACCGCGAACAAGGCCGAGCCTGACCCGCTCATCCGGCACATGAGCGGTCCAGTTCGGGCCAACGCGTCGAACGCTTCCCGGAGTGCCGGCCGGCGCGCGAAGACCACCGATTCGAAGTCGTTCCCGGCCATCCGAGCGATATCGCTCCAGCTCCCGAGCGAAGCGGGGTCCAACAGCAGCGCTCCCCGGTGGGGGGCACCGATCCGGGCCTCGTCGATCCAGCCGTAGGCTTCAACGGTCGAGATTCCGACCGGGGGGCTCACCAGGAGGATTGCCGCACGGGGCAGGGCCGGCAGCGCCAACATCCGCTCCCCGTGCCCCCATGCCAGAGCGAGCGGCGCCTCGCTCAGGCAAAACGGCACATCG
>DATECI010000062.1:0-15948 GCA_035286985.1 Gemmatimonadales bacterium | reverse complement strand
TGGGCCGCCGACGAGCACATGCGGCCCGATACCACGGTGGAGGGCCTGGCCAAGCTTACCCCGGTGTTCAAGCCGGACGGTGTGGTCACCGCGGGCAACGCCTCAGGCATCAGCGATGGAGCGGGAGCGTGCCTGCTCACCTCCCAACCCGTCGCGGCGGAGCTTGGGATCCGGCCGATCGGACGGTTGGTGGCCTGGGGGGTTGCGGGCGTGGATCCCACGGTCATGGGAATCGGACCGGCGCCGGCAGTACGGCAGGCGCTCGGACGAGCCGGCCTGAGCCTTTCGGATCTGGATCGGATCGAGGTTAACGAGGCATTCGCGGCCCAGTACCTTGCGGTGGAAAAGGAGCTGGGTCTCGACCGTTCCCGTACCAACGTGGAGGGAGGGGCGGTGGCCCTCGGGCATCCGCTCGGTGCCAGCGGAGCGCGCATCACGGTCCACCTGCTCCACACCTTGAGGCGAATCGGAAAGCGGTATGGGCTAGGGACGGCGTGCATCGGGGGCGGGCAGGGGATTGCCGTCATCGTGGAGGCCTTGGGGTGAGCAACCCCTCGCCGAAGCGGATTGATCGGGCCGCGCTCGAGCGCATTATGCAGCGAGCCGCTGAGCTTCAGGCCGGCGAGGCGGACGTGGGGGAGGGCCTTACCCCGGAGGAGGTACTGGTATTGGGCCGGGAAGTCGGAATCCCGGGACGCTATCTCCAACAGGCGATGCTGGAGCAGGCCACCGCGATCATGGCCCCGGCTGAGTCCGGCGTGACCGGGCGAGTGGTGGGTCCGGCGGAGGTGAGCGCCCACCGAGTGGTCGTGGGCGAACCGGAAGACGCGGCCCGGGCGCTGATTTCCTGGTTCGACGGCAACGAGCTCCTGGTCGTGCTGCGGCAACAGGCCGGGCGGGTTACCTTCGAGCCCCTCGGCGGCATGCAGGCGGCGCTGCGCCGGGGGACCGCCGCGCTCAGCAGCTCGAAGCCCAAATTCATGCTCGCCCGCGCCACCGTGGTGACCGCCACCTTCGCCCGCCTCGAATCGGGGTACTGCCACGTCACCCTCACCGCCGATCTCCGCCAGGCCAGAGGAGGTTACCTCGGCGGCGCATTCCTCGGGGCATCGGCCGGGGTGGCAGGGGCTCTGGTGACCGGGGTGCTCACCCCCTTCCTTCTCGTAGCGGCGGCACCGCTCCTCGCGGGAGGCGCGCTGGGATGGTATGCCCTTAAGCGCTACCGGCCGCTCGCGGAACGAGCCAGGCTCGGTCTGGAACGCGCCCTGGATTACCTGGAGCGTGGTGGTGTCAAGCCGGGACACCTGATTCCACCCCGCACTGGAGGGCTGCTGGAGACGCTGGCTGGGGAGCTCCGGAAGGCGATCGGCGGACGGAGCGGGGCAAGCTGAAACGTGAACGGTGAACCGTGAACGGTGAACAGTGAGCAAAGCCTCAAGGGTCAGAAGTCAAACGGCACGAACCCGAGCGGAACGATCCCGAGCACTGGGGCTATATCCGTTCACGGTTCACGGTTCACTGTTCACGCTGTTTCTCGTCATGGGTTGCCGTGCCACCACCAGCCGGCCGTCATTCACTCCCCTCCCGATCGCCGCAACGGCGCAACTCGAGCTCGACATTGCTCAGGCCACCCGGGTCCTGTCCGAGGCGCTCGCCCGGGACAGTATCGCCCTGCGCACGATTCGAGAAGCGGACGGGTACATCGACTCGGGATGGCTCGATGGGCGGACCCTCGAGCGCACGGGGGCGCGCCCCCTCGGGCTGGGGGTGGTTCGGGTACGCGGCTGGGTCAATCCGGACAAGGAGTTCTGGAGCGAGCTGGTAGTCGAGGCGACTTACCGACCGATGGCGGATCCCTCCCGTCCGGAAAGGGAGCTTGACGCCCCGCTTCCCGATACCCATCCATTGCAGCGGAAGATCGCCGGAGTGCTTCGGTCCCTGGTCGAGCGCTATGGCGATGCGGAGGCGCTCAAGGCGTTGCTGGCGCCGGTTCCGGTACCGGTTCGGCCCGACCCGGTCAGGCGGGATACCACGAGGACCAAACCCGACACCGCCAAGACAAAGCCGGATACGGCGTCCTCAGCTCAGGTAGTTCTTCACCCACTCCTCGAGCCGTAGCAGATCCACCCGGGTGTCCTTGCAGGGCCCATGGGGTAGCGTGAGGGTGAGGCCCAGCACCGGGACCTTGCCGGCTACATCGTGCAGCCCACTCACTATGTCGCGCTCGCAGGCCACCGCGACAACGGCGCGCGGCCGCCGCTCCCGGATCACCCGGCGGGCCAGCTGGCCCCGGGTGGCCACGAAAACCGGCACCTGGTAGCGGTTTGCCACTCCGAGAATGCCTTCGAGGGTGTCTTTCGCCAGGCAACGCGGTATGAGCAGGAGGAGCTCGCCCCTGGACACCTTACGATTCCGCGCGAGCGCGAGCCCGTCGTACACCTTGACCGCGGCGTTCTCCACCCGGTCTCGCCGCCCGAACCAGCGAGCCAGATATGAAGTTTGCCGCATGAGCCAGAGCAACGGTCCCCGCTCGGCCAGCCGTTCAGGGAGAACCGGAATCCGGGAGGCCCAGGCAACTGCGAGTATCCCCCACCATAAGAGGACCACCCCAGTCAGGATCGCCAGTCCGATCCCGAGCTGAGAGGGTAACGCTGCAGCCAGGAGAGCGAGCCGTGGCGCCAGAAGCAGAATCCCCAGGGCGAGTACCCCGGCGGCCCCGAGGATCCAGATTGCCGACCAGAGAAAGAAGACCCAGGGAGCCGTGTCGAAATTGCCGCCGCTTTCGAGCGGGTGCCCATCCCATTCATCCCACTCGTGTCCCAGCCGCCGATCCACTTCGAGATGAATCAGCTCGGGCCGCTTCGAAGCTTCCGGCATAGCCTTATAATACCGCCATGACGGCCTCGTCGAGCGCCGCCCGAACGGTTCCTGTCGTGGAGCTTCCGCCGTTCCCCACGTTCAACGGCATCGGCCGGGCCGATCTGCGCGCCCGCGCTACTTACTCCGAAGGATAGATTGGATCTGGCCGATGACCCGTGAGGAGTGAACCGTGAAGCAGTATCTCGACCTCATGCGCCATGTCCTCGAAGCCGGGCGCCCCAAGGCGGACCGCACCGGCACCGGGACCCTGAGCGTCTTCGGTTGGCAAATGCGGTTCGATCTGGCCGATGGCTTCCCGTTGGTTACCACGAAGCGAGTCCACTTCAAGTCTGTCGTTCATGAGCTCCTCTGGTTCCTCCGCGGCGAGACCAACGTCAAGTCGCTTCACGACGCTGGAGTTTCAATCTGGGACGAATGGGCCAGTCCAGAAGGCGAGTTGGGTCCTATATATGGATACCAGTGGCGATCCTGGCCCAGCGCCGAGGGGCGACACCTCGACCAGATCGCAGAAGCGATTCGGCAGATTCGCACCGCGCCGCACTCCCGTCGGTTACTCGTGAGCGCCTGGAACGTCGCCGACCTTTCCGCGATGGCCCTGGCCCCGTGCCACGTCCTTTTCCAGTTCTACGTACTCGACGGCCGGCTCTCCTGCCAGCTCTACCAGCGCAGCGCCGACGTCTTTCTGGGGGTTCCCTTCAACATCGCGTCCTACGCGCTCCTGACCGCGTTGGTGGCCCAGGTCACCGGTCTCGCCCCCGGAGAGTTCATCCACACCTTCGGTGATGCTCATCTCTATGTGAACCATCTCGACCAGGTTCGGGAACAGCTGGCCCGCTCGGTGCGGCCCCTTCCCCAGCTCCGGCTCAACCCCGCGGTCCGGGAAATCGACAACTTCCGCTTCGAGGACATGACCCTCGAGGCTTACGATCCCCATCCCGCGATCCGGGCCCCGGTGGCAGTGTGATCGTTTCCCTGGTCGCCGCCATGGCCGAGAACCGGGTAATCGGCAAAGGTGGCAGCCTCCCGTGGCACCTCCCCAAAGATCTCCAGCACTTCAAGAGGCTCACGGTGGACCACACCGTGATCATGGGGCGCAAGACGTTCGCGGATCTCAAGCACCCCCTGGCCAACCGGCGGAACGTGGTGATTTCCCGCGATCCCGACTTCCACCCTCGCGGGGTGACGGTGGTTCCATCGTTGGAGGAGGCACTGGCCCTTGCGGCGACCGAGCGGGAGGTCTTCGTGATCGGAGGAGGGGAGATCTTCCGGCTGGCTCTTGCCCGAGCCGATCGCCTCTACCTCACCGTGGTTCACGCCGAGATTCCCGGTGATACGTTCTTTCCCCCACTCGATCAGGCGGCCTGGGCCTTGGAGGAAGAAGAGCGGCACGCGGCCGACGACAAGCACGCCTACTCCATCTCGTTTCGCCGTTATCGTCGGATTCGGCCCTAAAACCTATTGTGTGCCCTCGCATTTTTCCTTACCTTAGGTGGAGTAGAATCGTCATGACCGCGACTGCGGCATTTGGGTGGCTCCAGGTTTCCTTTTCAAGGAGGTCCGTTGGCGGTTCGAATAGGATTCGCCTATAACCAGAAACCTCCGCTGCCGGCACCGAAAAAGGCCCGCGAGTCCGCATCTCCCTCGGCTTCTCTGGATCACGTCCCCGCCAGCCGAATGCTTCGTCCCGATCTTTCCCAGCCCGATCTCTACGCCGAATGGGACGAGCCCGATACCATCGAGGCCGTTGCGAACGCCCTCTCCGGAGTGGGAGAAGTGATCCGGCTCGAGGCGACCCGGGAACTCCCCCGCCGCCTCATGGAAGCCAGGCCCGATTTCGTGTTCAACAGCGCAGAGGGGCTGCATGGAGTGAACCGGGAAAGTCACGTGCCGGCGATTTGCGAATTCCTGGGAATTCCCTACCACGCGTCCGATCCGCTCACGCTCGCTCTCACCCTCCACAAGGGCCGGGCGAAGGAGATCATGGCTTACTACGGGGTGCCCACCGCTCCGTTCGTGGTGGCGAACACCCGGGCCGACGCCCGCAACGTCAACCTCCCGTTTCCTCTCTTTGCCAAGCCCGCGCTCGAGGGCTCCGGGAAAGGCATCACCGAAAAGTCACTCTGCACCAGCCGGGCAAAGCTGGTTCAGGAAGTGGGCGAGCTGCTCGACACTTATCAGGAGCCGGTCCTCATCGAGAGCTGGCTGCCGGGGCAGGAATTCACGGTGGCCATCCTTGGAAACGGGAAGGAGGCCCGCTGCCTGCCTCTGGTCGGGATGCGCTGGGAAGCGCTGCCGCTGGGCGCCAAGCCCATCTATGGCTATGAAGCCAAATGGCTCTGGGATACTCCGGATCATCCGCTCGACCTCTTCGAATGCCCCGCGAATATCCCGAAAGAGCTGGCCCGGGACGTTCGCTCGGCGGCGCTTTCCGCGTACCGGGTTCTCGGCTGCCGCGACTGGTGCCGGGTAGACGTCCGGTGCGACGCTGCGGGCCGTCCGATGGTCGTCGAGCTCAATCCCCTCCCGGGGATTCTGCCGAATCCTCAGGACAACTCCTGCTTCCCCAAGGCGGCCCGGGCCGCGGGGATAACCTACGACTCCCTGATTCAGAACGTCGCGGACATCGCCTGGCGCCGGATCAGCGGACAGAGCCTGCTCAAGCGCAAGCGGGCCGCTGCATGAAGATCGGGATTCTCTACGACGCCGGCAGCGAGGACTGGGACCAGAAGGACGTTGCCGCGGTTCTGGCCAACGTCACCGAGGTCCAGACATCGCTCCGCCAGGCTGGCCACGAAACGACTCACATTTCTGTCGAGCTGGGTGACGTGGGCTGGCTCCGCCGGGTTCAACGCCAGGAGTTGATCTTCAACCTCTGCGAGGGGATCAACGGCTACGCTAGATATGAAGATTTCGCGGTAGCGGCCCTGGAACTCAGCCGGGTCCCCTTCACCGGCTGTCCATCCTGGCCGGTGACCGTTTGCCACCGAAAACACATCGCCAACACGCTCCTCGCTTCCGCCGGAGTGTCGGTCCCGCCCTTCATGCTGGCTCGGGGGATCACCCCCCCCGCCGGCCTCCGCTACCCCGTCATCGTGAAGCCCTCGGGCGAGGATGCCAGCGTCGGCATCGACGCGGGAGCGGTGTGCCAGACCCGGAAGGCGCTGCGGGACCGGCTGGCCTGCATGCTCGAGCAATGGAACGAGGTACTGATCCAGGAGTACGTACCGGGACGCGAGGTGAATGTCGGCTTCATCGGCCGGGAGCTGATGCCGGTTTCCGAGATCCGCTTCGACCGGATGCCGGAAGGGGTGTGGCCGATCGTGACCTATGCCGCCAAATGGAGTACTGGCAGTCCCGAGGACCTGGGTACCGCTCCGGTGTGTCCGGCCCCTCTGGGCCCGGAGCTCACCCGGCGAGCGACCCAGGCGGCGCGGCAGGCATGGGACACGCTCGCCGGGTCCCAGGGGTACGGGCGGGTGGATCTCCGGATCACTGAATCGGGCGAGGTGTTCGTCCTCGAAGTGAATCCCAACCCCGATCTTTCCGGCGACGCCGGGTTTGCCCGGATGGCCCGCGCCCGAGGTTGGGAATACCCTGAGTTGATCATGCGGGTCGTGGACGAAGGTCTCCAGCGCTTCGACCGGGCCCGGGCAGCCGAGGCCCTGACGCAGAACGTCCCGGCATGAGCCGGACCCTGGTTGCCCCGATTGTCCGGCCGCTCACCGCGGCGGACCGGGGGCCGGTCGAGGCGATGACCAGCGGCGCCGGCGAGTTTCGGCCCGACGAGGTCGCTGTGGCTCTCGGAGTACTCGATGCCGGGCTTGGGATCGGGCGCCAGAAGGACCCGGATTATGAACTGGCCGGAGCCGAACTCGATGGGACGCTGGTGGGCTGGGCGTGCTGGGGCCCAACGCCGTGTACAATTGGCACTTTCGATCTCTATTGGATCGTCGTTGACCAGGCGTGGAAGGGCCGGGGCGTGGGAACCGTGCTGGTCGAGGAGATGGAGCGGAGAGTGGCCGGGCGGTGCCGGATGATCGTGGTGGAGACCGCAGGGCGGGCCGACTACACCGCGACCCGCGCCTTCTATGAACGCCGGGGATACCGGGCGGCCGCGAGGATCGCGGATTATTATGCGCCCGGGGATGATTTAGTGACGTACGTGAAGAACGTGCCACCTACCGCCTAGCTGCTATGTCCACCTGGCAGGAAGTCCTCAAACAACGCTCTATTACCAGCCTCGAGGCCTTGGCCCAGCGGTTCGGGCCCGAGCACTTCCCGCCTGAGCACCAGGAGCGGCTTCGCCAGGCCATCGACAACTTCGAGTTTCGAATCTCGCCCCCTATGGTGGACCTCATCCAGACCCCGGATGATCCGATCTGGCGGCAGTACATCCCGACGATTCAGGAGTTGGAAGTCGTGGACGGCATCGTGGACTCGCTCTCCGAGGACCGCGATAGCCCGGTACCCAACATCACCCATCGCTATCCGGACCGGGCACTCTTCCTCGTTTCGCCGGTCTGCGCAAGTTATTGCCGCTTCTGTACCCGGCGGCGCAAGGTAGGCGATCCGGAAAAGATTCCCATGTCCCAGTTTGAATCCGCGTTCGTTTACCTCGAGGCGCACCGCGAGATCCGGGACGTGATCATGTCGGGCGGCGATCCCCTGATGCTCTCCGACCGGCGGCTGGAATTGATTCTGGCCCGCCTCCGGGCCATCGAGCATATCGAGATCATCCGGATTGGCAGCCGGATTCCCTGCCACCTTCCGGAGCGGGTGACCCCGGAGCTCTGCGCCATGCTCCGGCGATTCCATCCCCTCTTCATCAACACCCACTTCAACCATCCGGACGAGCTGACTCCGGCGGCGGTGGAAGCGCTGGGCAAGCTCGCCGACGCCGGCATTCCGCTGGGCTGCCAGACCGTCCTGCTCAAAGGTGTCAACGACACCCCCGAGATCATGCTCAAGCTGATGCAGGGGTTGCTCAAGGCGCGGGTCCGGCCCTACTACATCTACATGGCGGATCAGGTTGCCGGGGCCGAGCATTTCCGCACTACCGTGGACACTGGATTGCGGATTATGAAGGCCCTGCGCGGCTGGACCAGTGGACTCGCCAATCCGCATTTCGTGATCGACGCCCCCGGTGGGGGGGGCAAGGTGCCGCTCCAGCCGGAGTACGTCGAGAGCTTTACCGAGGACGAGGTCGTGTTCCGGAACTTCCGCGGGGAGCGTTACGTCTACCGCCAGCCGCGCGGGCCGGCCCCGCCGCGGAAACACCTCTCCGATCCCGAGTATCTCTTCGAGGCCGAGCCCCGCAAGCGAAAAACCCCCGAGCGCGACTCGGCCTAACTCCTCCAGCTCACGGCGCTCTCAGCTTCCATCGGGGCAGCCCGGAAAGCCACGAATACGGATTGATGGTGAACCCCTCGAGCCGCCGGGTGACGGCGGCCACGAGGGTCGGGGTATAGAGCCAGACCGCCGGCACATCGGCATTCAGGGTATCCAGGGCCTCCCGCCAGGCGTCGCGCGCCTGGCTCACGGGCCCCTGGAATCGGGTGGCTCGCCGGAACAGCGAATCGAAGACCGGGCTCTGGTAGCGGACGTAGTTGAGGGTGCCGACGCCCGCCGTAGTCCACTGACTTGCCAGGCCCCGTGGGCTGGGCTCGTCTAGCCACGCCCCGATGAACGTCTCGAACTTGCCAGTGCGGAGCCGCTCCTGAAACACGGGAAAATCCACCGTGGTCACCGTAGCGTGGACCCCCACCATTCGCCACATCTCCTGAAGCACCTGGGCCAGGCTCCGTCGGGATACACTGGTGGCCGGCACCAGGATGTCCACGGTGAGCTTCTGTCCGGCTCGTTGGCGGGTCCCGTCGGCTGCTTTCCCGGTCCACCCGGCCAGGTCCAGGGTGCGGCCGGCCGTTTCGGGTTCGAACTGGGGGACCGTGATAGCCGCGTCGCTGATCCAAAGGGTACGGGACATCGGGCCGGGCGGCGCGACGGCCCCTGGACCGAAGACCGCCCGTGCCGCTGCCGCACGATCGGTCGCCTGTGCGAGCGCCCGGCGGACCTCCCGCGATCCCAACGGGCTGGCAGCGGGAGCGGCGAGATTGAATCCGAGGAAACCGTAGACCGCGGAGGGGTAGGCGAGCGTGGTGAGGGTCGAATCGGCCTCGACTCGGGCCACTCGGGCGGAGTCGCCCACGGTCTCCAGCAGGTCCGCTTCGTGGCTCAGCAGGAGATTGAGCGCGGCATCTGGCTCGCCGGCGAAGCGCCACACCACGCGTTCGATCGCCGGTGCGTTGCGTCCCTCCGAAGCCCGCTCGAGCGTGAGCGACTGATCCTTGATCCAGGTGCCGAGGCGATAGGGTCCCGAGCCCACCAGGTGCGCCGTCGTCGTATCAGCGGCCCAGCGCGATGCCGGGATCGAATCCCACACGTGCCGGGGCAGGATCCGCACGAACCAGGTGGCGTCGTACCACTGCTCGGGATCCGGCTCGGGGAACTGGATGACGACGGTCGAATCGTCGGGGGCGGAGACGGTGAGCCGCGCCACGGTCGCCCGGTCCGGTGCCTCGAGCGCGCTGTCGGCGTAGGCAGCGAAGGAGAAGGCGACGTCACTTGCGGTGACCGGGCGGCCGTCATGCCACCGCGCCTCCGGCCTGAGCTGGAACCGCAGGGTTACCGAGTCGCTGCGCTCCCAGCGGCGGGCCAGTCCGGGCCGGTACCCCGAACTGTCCATCGGGGCTGCTCCCGATTCCAGATCGGCCAGGCGCTCGAAGATGAGATCGCTGATGTCCCGGCCGACGGTGGCCCCGACTAGAGGAGGGAGAAGTTCATCCGGGTTGCCCGCGGCGGCGATAACCAGGGTGTTGCAGCGGGGGCAGTCGGACTCCGATTGGGCACAGCCAAGAACCAGGGAAGCGAGGAATAGCCCAAGGGCGGCCCGGAAACGTGGTCCCCGCGCCACAACACGCCGTCGGAACCTGACACCTTGGACACGGCGCGCCGCTCGGAATCGAAGGGTCACTGTCTTCCTCCTTCAGTGGTGCAGGAAGCTGCGCAGGCTTCAACCGCCTAGATCAAAGATGGTTAGCTGCTCATTAATCCGGTACTGTTTAATAGTGTGTCAGTCTCAGTAGCGAACGGCATGGCCGTTGCGAAACCCATCACTCAGGAAATTGACAGTAGATCAGGCGGTTCACCTTAGTACTGGAGTGTGGGTCATGCGACGTCCCCGGACTTTCCTCAACACGATCCTTGGCGTGGTGGTCGCCGCGGGCTGTACCAGCCAGAGCACGGGACCCACCGGGCCCGGCATGGAGGCGGCGCTTGTGTCGCTTGGTGAGGTCACCATCCTGACCTGTACGCCGCTTCCCGCGGCCTCCGCCAGCGCGGTCATCGGCAAAGAGGGCGGGATCCTCACGGTGGGGCCGCATACACTGGTCATTCCCGCCAAGGCGCTCCCCAAGGACGTGCTGATCACGGCGGAGTTGCCGTCGGAAGCCAACAACTCGATCGTGTTCGGGCCGGAAGGGTTGCAGTTCAAGCAGCCGGCGTCGCTCACGATGAGCTTCGACAACTGCGGAGCGTGGGGTCAGCTCAGGGCGCTCCAGATCGCGTACACCGACGATCTGCTCAAGGTGAAGGAGCTGGTTCCTTCGGTGGCGGACAACCGGGACAAGACGATCACCGGCTCGCTCCGGCATTTCTCCCGCTACGCGGTGGCTTACTGAGACGTTGGAAGGCCTGTTGCTGTAGGCGCACCCCAACCTGAGCGGAGCGGACTTATGCGTCGTCCCCACACCTTTCTCAACACGATCCTCGGCGTGGTGATCGCCGCGGGCTGTTCGAGCGAATCCACTGGACCTACTGAGCCGGGAATGTCCCCGGCCTTTGGCCTCGCCAATCTTACGATCGCGAGGTGCCCCAGCCCGTCCCAGGCGAACGTAAGCGCCAAGATCGGTTCGGCGGGCGGGACGCTGGTGATCGGTTCTCACTCCCTGGTCATTCCTCCCGGAGCACTGTCGAAGGACGTGGTCGTCACGGCCAAGACTGGCGGGTCGGCGGGCAACGCCATCGAGTTCGGTCCGGCCGGGCTCCGGTTCAATACCTACGCCCGGCTCAACGTCAGCGTGGCGAACTGTACCGGGTGGGGGCTCCTCCGCTTGCCGATGATCGTCTTCACCGACGACCTCCTCAAGATTCTGGAGCTGGAGCCCTCGGTGCTGGATAACCGGAACAAGATTGTGGTCGGCTGGATCTGGCACTTCTCCCGCTACGCCGTGGCCTACTAACCACATGACAACGAAGCCCATGTACTCGTCCTCGCAGCCGGAGCCGGCGCCCAGCGCCGCTCAGGTCATGCTCCGTACGGGGCGATCCCACGATCGGGCCGGCCGGATGGAGGATGCGATCGCCGCCTACGAGCAGGCGATCCGGCTAGGAGAGAACGCTGGAGGGGTGGATCGCCCCGTCCTGGTCGAGGCCCTGCGCCGGCTCGGCGTGGTCCGCCACCGACGCAACCAGGTCACCGAAGCCCGAGTGCTCTGCCGCCGGAGTCTCAAGGAGGCCGTGCTCCTCGGCGATCTGGTCCTGGCTGGTGAGGCGCTCAACGCGATGGCAGGATTCGACACCGAGACCGGTGATCTTGCTGCCGCCCGAGCCCTCTACCGCAGTGCCCTGCCGCTCGCCGATGATGCCCCTGGGCTCCGGGGCCGGGTCGAGCAGAACCTCGGTATTCTCGCCAGCATCCAGGGCGACCACGACGACGCGTTCCAGCACTATCACCGGGCTCTCGACGCGTTTCAACAGGCGGGAGACGAGTCGGGCGCGGCCATCGCGTATCACAATCTTGGCTTGATCGGAACCCGCCGCGGCGAGCTCGACGATGCCGAGCGCTGCTTCTCCGCCAGCGCGGCCCGTGCCGCTCGCGGCGGCGAAGTGTATCTCGAGGGACTCTGCGAGCTGAGCCGGGCTGAAGTGGCCCACCGCCGCCAGCAGTATAGCGCGGCACTTCGGCGGGCCGAAGCGGCGCTCGAAATCTTCGAGCGGATTGGCGCCCGGCTGGGCCAATCCAGCGCCTACAAGATCATCGGGATGGTGCTCCGCGACAGCGGCCGGGCCGCGCTCGCGGAGGACCGGCTCCGAACCGCGCTGGCCATCGCGAAGGAAACGGGCTCCCTGCTCGACCAGGCCGAGGCCGCCCGCGAGCTGGCCCGCCTGCAGCAGGGAGTTGGCCAGAAGCAGGAGGCAGTTGCCCTGTTCGATGTCGCGAAGGGACTGTTCCAGCGCCTCGACGCCCGGATCGACCTGGAAGATGTGCGCCGCAGGATGTCGGAATTGGCTGCCTAGGCGGAAACCTGGGGTGGTGGGCCAAGCGAGGCCGGCCCCTTCAGGTCTTCTGGCATGTTAGTGTATAACAATTGACATACAACAACTCTGTCGGCACATCAGTTGCATCAGTAATCGACTAGATATCACACAGATTCGTGAGATGAATCCCGGTCGGCTTGCTCCTCCTCCGCACCCCGACCCGGAGCTGCGCCCCGCCGGCGCCATGCTCCGGAGCGGGCATTCTCACGACCGCGCCGGCCGACTGGACGACGCAGTTGCGGCCTACGAGCAGGCGGTTCGGCTTGCCGAGCAATCGGGCGAGCGCGCCGTGCTGGTCGAGGCGCTGCGGCGCCAATCGGTCGTCCATCACCGCCGGAACGAGCTGGTGGAGGCCCAGCGGCTTTGCCAGCGGAGCTACGAGGCGGCGCTCGAGCTGGGGGACCGGACCCTCGCTGGCGAGGCCCTGAACGCGCTGGCCGGCTTCAGCCTTCAGGCGGGAGAAATGGATTCGGCTCGGGCCACGTTCTTCGACGCACTGGCCCTGGCAACAGGAAGCGATGCGTTGCGGGGCCGGATCCATCAGAACCTGGGTATCCTCTTCAGCATTCAAGGGGCTCGCGAGCGCGCCCTGGAGCATTACCGCCGGTCGCTCGAAGCCTTCGAGCAGGCGGGGGATGAGCGCGGCTGTGCGATTGCCTACCACAACCTCGGGATGATCGCCACTCAGCGGGGCGACCTGGATGACGCTGCGGAATCGCTGTCTCGGAGCGCCACCATTGCCGCCCGGATTGAGGACATTCATCTCGAGGGGCTCTGCCAGCTGAACCGCGCCGACGTCGCCCACCGGCAGGGGCAGTACGAAGAAGCGCTGCGCCGGGCCGAGGCTGCACTGGGCATTTTCGAGCAGCTCGGATCGCGGGCCGACAAGTCCGACGTTTACCGGGTGATTGGAATGGTGTTCCGGGATACCGGGAGACCGGTGTTGGCGGAAGCAAGGCTGCGCGCCGCCGTTTCCCTGGCCTTGGAAACTTCCTGGGTTCTGGGCGAGGCCGAAGCGTCGCGCGAGCTCGCCCGGCTATACCAGGGCCTGGGACGCAATCAGGAGGCCCTGAAGCTGCTCAACCACGCCCACGGCATCTTCAGCCGCCTGGATGCGCGGGTCGACCTGGTGGACGTTGCCGGGAAGCAACAGGAGCTGGAAGGGGCCTTCCTCGCGGTGGTGCGGGAATGGAGTCAATCTATCGAGTCGTCGGATCGCTACACGTTCGGTCACTGCGAGCGGGTGGCGCAATACGCCGTCGCGGTTGCTCGCGCGCTCGGGTTCGATGCGATGGGGCAGACTACGGTACGGCTCGGCGCCTATCTCCACGATGTGGGCAAGGTGCGGGTTCCCCATGAGGTGCTCAACAAGCCGGGTCGGCTGACCGAGGATGAGTTCGACTTGATGAAGCTCCATCCGATCTATGGAGTCGAGCTCCTGGCGGGCGTGGAGTTCCCCTGGGACCTCAAGCCGATCATCCGGTGGCACCACGAAAAGCTCGATGGGAGCGGCTATCCGGACCGGCTGCGGGGCGACGAAATCCCGATTGCAGCCCAGATCATCGGGATTGTGGACGTCTACGATGCCATCACCACGACCCGGAGCTATCGTCCCGCCATGAACCGCGATGGGGCCCTCGCTGAAATGGAGCGCTGCCGGAGCTGGTGGCGGGCGGAGGTCTTCGCCGCCTTCATGACCGCCATCGGTTCCACCACTGTCCAGCCGGAGTTCGTCGCAGCCGCCTGACCGGCCGGGTTCCCGCCCGGCCCCGCCGAATTACCTTTCCCCTATCATGGCCCTCTCCACCGCTCTGGTGACGGGCGCAACGGCAGGCATTGCGCCCCGCCAACCCGTGATCGCGCCCAGGAACTCCCGGTGACCGACGCAGCCGCTGGCACCCAGACCGGTGCGGCTTCCCGATCCAGGGCTGGCACCTCGGCCGCCAAGGCCGGGGACCGGACCGGTATCCTCTCCGCCTTCGATAATCCCGCCCGGCTCACCTGGCTTACCGTTCTGGGTGGCTGGGGGTCCGTGTACTTCGCCTATCAGGGCCACTGGGCGGGGATCGTGCTTGGGTTGCTGGCGACCGGGGCCGCGTACGCGGCCGTAGTGAGGACTCGGGTGCAAGCCCGGGCCCGGTCGACGCGTCTCCACGCGGCCATCGAGGCCGCCGCGGCTCGGAACCGGGAGCTCGAGCTCCTCCGCGGCCTCGGTGCGACCCTGCTCCGGGTGCGGAGCAGCAGCGAGCTGCTCGATGAAGCCGCGGTTCGCGCCAACAGTCTACTGCAAAGTCAGGGGAGCGCCATTGTCCTGATGGCCGAAGAAGGACGGTTCCTGCGGATCGCTGCGGCGGCCGGAGGGCTCCGTTCCGCGGTGGGGAGCCTGGTCCCGATGGACCGCTCGCTGGTCGGCTGGAGCGTGACTCACGACCGCCCACTCCTGAGCCCCGATCTCGAACGGGACCCCCGCAACCATCCGGTGGAGTCGATTCCCCGCGAGCTGAGCCGAATGATCAGCGTGCCGCTCCGCTCCTCGGGCGTCGTGATCGGCGCGGTCTGTGGTCTCAACCGTCAGGACGACCGGGCCTTCAATGACCAGGAAATCGCTTTGCTTTCGGCCCTGGCGGAACAAGTGGCGGTTGGCCTGGACCGCGCCTTCAT
The DNA here is from genome assembly GCA_035286985.1 of Gemmatimonadales bacterium. GTDB lineage: Bacteria > Gemmatimonadota > Gemmatimonadetes > Gemmatimonadales > GWC2-71-9 > JABFSM01. The sequence goes on along the minus strand of DATECI010000062.1, from coordinate 1,032 downwards.
GCTCGAGGAAACCCGCCGGAGCGAGCAGGCGCTTGCCGACAAGAACCGGGAGCTGGTCCGGGCAACGAAGCTCAAGGACGAGTTTCTCGCCAACATGTCCCACGAATTCCGGACCCCGCTCAACGCGATCATCGGGTTCTCGGAACTGATCCTCGCCACCCAGGCCAAGCCGCTCGATGCCGAGCAGCGGGATTTCCTCGAATCCATCGCCCGCAACGGTCGCCACCTGCTGGGGTTGATCAACAACATCCTGGACCTCTCGAAGATCGAGGCCGGCCGGATGACGGTGCATCTGAGCCGGATGGATCTCCGCGAATCGCTCCGGGGCTCGGTGGCGGATACGGCCAGCCTCCGCCTGGCTAAGCGGCAGACCTGCACCCTGGAGGAAGGGCCCGAGCCGCTCGATCTCGTTGCGGATCACACCCGGGTCCGCCAGGTCATCATCAACCTGCTCTCCAACGCGTCCAAGTTCACGCCCGAGGGTGGGAGCATTCACCTTGCCGCGGTAGGAACCTCGATGCCCCTTCCAGTTCCCGGGAGCCGGGCCGGCGAACAGCCCCGCTTTGTCCCTCGGGACGCAGTCTGGGTTTCGGTCCGCGACACCGGAGTCGGGATCAGGACCGAGGATCTCGACAAGCTCTTCCGGGTATTCAGCCAGGTCGACAGCTCGGCCAGCCGTCAGCAGCAGGGGACCGGGCTGGGGCTCGCTCTGTGCAAGCAATTCGTGGAGATGCACGGGGGGACGATCGGGGCCGAATCGGTGTTCGGAGAGGGCAGCACATTCTGGTTCGTGTTGCCGAAGGAAGGGCCGATCCGGCACCCGCAATAGCCAGGAGTCAACGCCCCCAGTAAGTTTCCATCATGATCCGGCACCCGGTTTCCCGCGTCCTTTCCGCCGCCTTCATCATGCTGATGGGTGGTGGGGGAGGAGATTTGCCCGCGCTGGACGGGCTGCTCTTCCACGCCCGGGACCGGGTGCCGACATCGGTCGCGTCTCATTTCGAGGCTGCGGGTGGGTGCCATGCGGATCAG
>DATECI010000061.1:0-8116 GCA_035286985.1 Gemmatimonadales bacterium | reverse complement strand
GAGCGCGCCGTTCTGGAACACGTACCCGATCCGGGTGCGCAGCTCGGCCAGTTGCTGCCGGCCCAGGGCGGGAACCTCCATGCCATCCACCTTGACGGAACCGGCATCGGGCCGCAGCAGCCCGTTGATGTGCTTGAGCAGCACGCTCTTGCCCGAGCCGGACGGCCCCATGAGCGCAACGGTCTCTCCCTCCTGAACCTCGAAGTTCACCCGGTCGAGCACCACCTGCTCGCCGAAGCTCTTCCGTACCCCCGTCAGGGTAATCACGGCGAGAGCAGGATCCGGGCGAGCAGGACGTTGAGTAGCAGGATGACCACCGAGCTGGTGACCACCGCGGCGGTGGTGGACCGACCGACGCCCTCGGCCCCCTGCTGGGTGTTGAAGCCCATGTAACAGGAGATCAGGCCGATGGCCCATCCGAAGCTCACCGCCTTGATCAACGAATACCAGGCGTCGAACGGCCGCCAGAAGTACTGCGCCCCGTAGCGGAAATCCCAATCGGTCATCGGCAGCACCTGTTTGACCCCGATCCAGCCGGCGGCCACCGCCACCACATTGGCGATGATCACCAGGATGGGCAGCATGAGGGTGGAAGCCAGTACCCGCGGGATGATCAGATGCGACGCCGGCGAGCGGCCCAGCGACTCGAGCGCATCGATCTGCTCGGTCACCCGCATGGTACCGAGCTCCGCGGCATAACGCGCACCGATGCGTCCGGCCAGCACCAGGCCGATCAGCACCGGCCCGAGCTCCAGCACGATGGTTTCGGTGATGAGGCCACCCAGGACGTACACCGGAAGGCTCGCCTGCCATTGGTAGCCGGCCTGGAAGGCGGTCACCGCACCGGCAAAGCCCGCAATGAGCAGTACGATGAACAAGGAACCGGCACCGACGTTGGCCGATTCCGCGATCGTGCGAGGAACCCAGATCCGCCACTGCGCCATCCCCCGGAACAGCTCGGCCACGAGGAGGCTGATCCGGCCCAGGTGGGCAAGGCCGGCCAGGATGAGTCGGCCCAGGAAACGCAGAAGCCCGGCGGGAGGCGTTGCCATGAACGGCTTATCTTGGAGCCGAATGCCCCCGAAGTCCACCCCACCCGCTCTCCGGCACGCCGCGGAATTTCGCCGCCGGCTCCTCACCTGGTTTTGCCGCCGAGGTATGCCCCGTAACCCCCACCTGCCTCACCGGCAGGAAGCGTCAACGGTCAACAATCAACCGTCAACCGGACCTGCCCAGCCCGCGAAGTCAGGCGCCGCAGGGCCGTTGACCGTTGACCGTTCACCGTTCACATCGCTCCTGCCACCAGCGCGATCAATCCCAGCATTCCCGCCACCATCCCGCTCAATGACACTCGCTTCCGGAGGACCCGGAAGTGCTCCGCGTGGGGACCGGTGGGATCCAGTCGGGCAAGCCGCATCACCGCGGGAAAGCTCACTCCCAGCGCGAGCGCCGCCCCGGCCACCCCAACTCCTTGCATGACCATGAGAGCCGGGGAATACCCCACCGCGCTGATGGCGCCACCGTACAGGCGCAGAGTCAGCACCAGCCCCGTGATCGTGGTAAGGAGCGCGCCCGGAAGCACCATCGCGCGGTAGAGCCGTCCCATGATCCCAACCAGCAGGGCGGTCTCCTCGCGCCCGGCTCCCCGCATCGCGGCCCCCACCTGCATTGCCGCGACTCCGGCCCCGAGCCAGAGCACGAACCCGAGGTAGTGAGCCGACAGGAGCAGAATTCTCAAGACAGCGTCGTGGTGAGGAACGTCGAGTCGATCGGTTGGCGACCCGCGTAGCCCACGTCCACCTCGTGCCAATGGGTGAGGTGCGGTTCGTCCACCCGCCAGCAGAGAAAAACCAGCCGGTCTTCCCGCAAAGTATAGAAGTCGACCAGGCCCGCATCGAACCCTTTGAAGAGACAGCCGATCGCCTCGATCTCTTCCAGGTAGTCCGTGATGCGGTCGGCCGACTGAGTCACCGCCCGCCGCGCCGCGACCAGCTCCTCCGGTTCGCCGTCCTGGGCCCGGGCTCCACCCGACAGCAGCTCGTAATCACCCAGCGCCTCCTGCCACACCCGATACTCGGTCTTGAGATCGGTCAGGATGCGCCGAAGCAGCGGGAGTGTGCGCTCCGCTTCTTCGAGCGTGAAAATGCGCGCCTCGGCCACGTCATGCTCCGGTGTGCGGAAGGAGTACCCCTAACATCCGACTCCGGGTCCGCCGGGTCAAGGGTGGCGCGCCGCAAGCACGGCTCGTGCCGCACGGTCCCCCTCGGCCACGTACCAGCGAAGCTGTTCGGTGGCGAAGGTCTCCCCCCGCCGCACCGTAGGTCGAATCCAGAGGAGCGGCGGACGTCCGGGACTGCACTGCCAAAGGGCGTGTTGGGCCGCGGTGTTGCTCGCCATGAGCACCCGCTGGGCATCGCCGTGGAGCCGGAGCAGCGCCGGCGGCTCGCGGCCTTCGGTTTCCGGTACCGTGTCGAACCCCGCTCCGACGTCGATCGCAACAACCAACCCGGCGGAAAACCGCGCCGCGACTTCCAGCGGCACTACGGCCCGCAGCCCGCCGTCGGCGCAGCGGCGGCCCCCCAGGAGATACGGAGGAAAGAACAGCGGCAGCGCGCAGCTGGCGCAGAGCGCATCGAGCAGGGGAGCGTCTTCGCCCCCGTCGCCGAACACCAGCAGCTCGCCGGTGTCGAGATCCGTCGCCGTAATGCTGAGGGGGACTCGAAGCTCTCCGAAGCGCGACACCGGCAGCAGCCGCTCGAGCACGTGCTTGAATGGCTCCGGCCGCAGCAACGAGCGGGCAAAAATGCCTCGCAAGAGCCCGGTCCGGTCGAGCCGGAAGATCTCGCGCGGGCCGACCGCGAGGAGCTGGGCTTCGACCGCCTCGATCGAAAGCCCCGCCGCCAGTCCGGTGGCGATCACCGCACCCATGGACGTGCCCACGTACCGGGTGGGAATCAGCCCTGCTTCCCGGAGCGCCCCCAGCGCGCCGAGGTGAGCTGCCGCCTTTGCTCCACCCCCGGAAAGCACCGCCGTGAGACCGGCCCCGGCCCCCCCCCCTCCCGCCCCGGCCGGCTCGCTCACCCGCGACGCCGCGCTTCGTGCCGGAGCCGAGCCTCCTGGAAGCGGGCTCGCTCCGCTTCGGTTTCCGGCACCAGTCGAGGCACCCGGCAGGGCCGGCGCTGCTGGTCGATGGCCACGAACACCACGTGCGCGGTGTGAGTATGGCGCCGCTCTCCCGTGCTCACCTCCTCCGAATACACGTGAACCGTAATGTCCATCGAGCTGGTCCCGACGTAATCCACCGTCGCGGTGCAGGTCACCAGCGCGCCTACCGGAATCGGATGATGAAAGTCGAGTCGATCGATCGACTTGGTGACCGCCGGGCCCCCCGCATGCCGGATCGCGGCCACCGCCGCCGCCTGGTCCACCAGGGCGGCCAGATGTCCCCCGAACAGATCACCCAGCACGTTCTGCATGTGGGGCATCACGAACGTGGTGATCTCCCCGCGGCTGTGCGACATGGGGCGAGACTCAGGTGCCATTCAGTCCACTCCTCAACGGCGTAGAACGGTCAACGGTCAACAGTCAACGGGAACTGCCCAGCGAGCCGAGACTCTGCAGCCAGGTAGTTCCCGTTGACTGTTGACGGTTGACCGTTGACGCCGTTCAATAGTCCACCGGCCTCAGGTAGAACTCGTTGATCGCCGTCCCGCTCACCACCGCCACCGTCGGCAGCTTCCGCTTCCAATGGGTCGAGTCGAGCCGCATCCGGACCCGCTCCACCTCGTCTGCGGTGAAGCCCAGCGCCACGATCTTCCCGGCGGGGTAGCCGTTCAGCAGCCAGTGGAGAATGGCATCGGCTTTGGCGTAACTGATCCCGAAATCTCCTTCGTCGGTCTGTCCGGCCACCAGATCGGCCGTCGGTGGCTTGGCGATGATCACCTCCGGCACTCCGAGATGCTGGGCCAGGGCCCGGACCTGGGTCTTGTAGAGGTCCCCCAGCGGATTCACCGGGGCGGTATCGTCGGCATGCCAGGTGAAGTAGCCCAGCAGCCGCTCGGTCTTGTTCCCGGTGCCAAGCGGAAGCGCCCCGAGCGCGGCCGAACGGTCGAAGAGCGCAATCATCCGCATCCGCGCGCACAGGTTGCCGATCCGGCCGGGATCGGGCTGATCGGCCAGCGCCCCGATCAGTCCATCCACCGCCTCGGTAATCTCGATTGTCTCGGAGCCGATCCCGAGCCGGTCGATCACCAACTGGGCGTGCAGAAGCGAATCGGCACTGGAGATCTTGTAGGGTAATCGCAGCGCGGTAAGCTGATCCGGTCCCAGCGCTTCCGCCGCCAGAAAAGCCACGACCGCGCTGTCCACCCCGCCGGAAAGCGCCAATACCGCGCGAGTAAAACCGCGGCCCCGGGTCACCTCGTCCCGGAGGAACTCGACCAGCCAGCGGCGGGTGAGCTCGGGGTCGATCGCGAGCGAATCGATCCCCTCACCCAACCGCGCCGGCTCCGGCGGAAGCGCTGCTGACCGTCCGGCCGCTTGACCGCCCGGCCGCCGGTCGCGAGCGCCCGAGGGTCCGCCGGGACGCCCCGCCAGGTCATCGAGCAGATGCGGCAGCCGGCTCTTGAGGTCGGAAAGCAATGGGTATTCTGCCCGCACCCGGGGGATCTCATCCAGATCCAGCGTCACCCGAAGCAGATCTTCCTCGAAAAGAGGGCCGCGGGCCAGAATCTCCCCCGACGGTCCGACGACCAGCGAGCCCCCCGGAAACCCCTTCCCCCCTTCGAAGCCGACGAGTTGGGCCAGCGCCACGTACACCCCGTGCTCGCCCGCGATGCCCTGCGCGGTCCGTTCCCACCGGATCAAGCTGGTGGGACGTACCTCGCCGCCGCCGTCGAGCGTACCCGGTAGCAGTCCCCGGGCCGGGCTCGCGCTGACGACCACGATGAGCTGCGCCCCATCCAGGGCAGCGATCGTCGGCACCAGCGAATGCCAGGCATCCTCGCAAACGATCACCGCGGCACGGCCCCAGCGGGTATCAAATGCGGCAACCGAGTCGCCCGGCTCGACGAAGCGCTCTTCGTCGAATACCCCATACGTGGGAAGAAAGATTTTCCGGTGCACGTGCCGGATTCCCGCATCCGGCCCGCCCAGGGTAGCCACCAGCGCGGAATTATGAAGCCGGGTATTCCAGAGTTCGTAAAACCCGAGAATGATGTCGAACGGCGGCGCCTGGGCGGCCCGGTGCAGCGTGCTGAGATCCTCGAATAGCTCCTCCGCGGTTCTGGCCAACTCGCGCACCCCGCCTTCGACGAAGTAGCCGGTCAGTGCGGTTTCGGAAAGCACCAGCACATCGGGAGGCGGGTCTGACGTCACCAGACTTCGAAAGACCTCGCCCAGCCGGGCCAGATTCTCGGCGTACGCGCCTTTCCGGGGCTTGAGCTGGGCTATGGCCAGGTGGAGCATAGGTGAAGAGTAATAGCCACCCTTGACCGTTCACCGTTCACCGTTCACCGTTCACCTTGTTATGGCTTCCCTTCTCCCCGCCCTCCAGGGAGTCCTCAACGCCACCCAGCCCCTGCCCGACCTGGCCACCAGCGGCCAGCCGGGTCCGGCTCACCTCGAGGCGCTCAAGACCGCTGGGGCCGAAGTCATCCTCGACATCCGTGATTCGATGGAGCCGCGTCGGTTCGACGAGCCCGAGTTGGTCGGCCGATTGGGGATGAAGTACCTCAACGTCGCGGTGCGGCAGGGAGCGCTCGACGACGCCACGATGGATGCGGTGCTGGCCGAGCTGCGCCAGTACCAAGGGCGTCCAATGCTGCTCCACTGCGCCAGCGCCAACCGGGTCGGCGGCGTCCTGATTCCCTACTTCATTCTCGATCGGGGAATGAGCGAAGACGAAGCGGTGGAAGCCGCTATGAAGATCGGCCTTCGGGGAGCCGACTTGTTGGAGTGGGGACTCGACTACGCCCGAAAGCGGTCAACGGTCAACGGTCAACGGTGAACGGGAACTACCCTGTCTTTCCTTCTCCGCATGCACCGTAGTTCCCGTTGACTGTTGACTGTTGACCGTTGACGCTGTTCCCGTGTTTACGGCCTTCGGGGCCTAGAGTGGCCTCCTCCGCCGCTGTTGCCCCTGACCTGCCCTCCGCCGCTGTTCCCGCCGCCCCCGTTCCGTGCGCCGGAAGGCACCGACCGCGGCGCTGACCGGGCCGACGGGTTTCCTTCTCGGACTCGGGGTTCTCCGCCCCCCCGGACCACTGGGACCGATCTCCCTTCGGGACGTGCCGGGCGGGCCTCTGGACCCCTTTCTCCGCGAGAGGGACGCGCTGAAGGCGGTGGAAAACTCTCTCTCCGCGTCGAACCCCGATAAACCACCGGTTCGCGATTACTGGCCGAACGCGCTTCGGGCGGGGCCGCGCCTTCTCGCCGGGCGGGCTCGCGGAAAACCACCGGTTCACGGCTCCGAACCGGCCGCGCTGACGGGGGAGCCCCGCTCTCCCGCCGGATAGGTTGGCGGGAAACCACTGGTTCGCGACTCCGAACCGGCCGCGCCACCGGGGGAGCCCCGCGTTCCCGCCCGGTGGGTCCCCGGGCGGCCCCTGGCTCCCGACCACCCGCCGGACGCGCCCCGGCCCGGTCCCGCCAATCGATCGCCGGGGGCAAGACGGCTCCGCTGGAAGGGCGCTCCGTCCGCCCCCGGAAGCCGCTCGGGATCCGGTTCACCACGTAATCCCGCGGACGCCCGGTGATCACCGCCCGGGGCCGGCGAGGCGATATCGGCCCGTACGGGAAGTAGGGGGTATAGCCGTAATACCGATATCGATAGGGATAACGCGAGTAGTAATACGGATCGTACCCGAAGAAGCCCACCCCGAACGACCACCCGCCGTCGAACGGGAACCGGCCACAGCCACGATACCCCCAGGACCAGTCATAGCATGATAAGTAGTCGTAGACGTAGGGACCGGGTCCGTAGTTCTCGTAGATGACCGTCGTGGTGCGGCTTTCCCCGTAGACCCGGTAGTCCATCACGTCGTAGTCGAAGCCCTCCGGCCCCGAGAGCCGCTGCACCAGCTCGGTGATGTCGGCTTCGGGGTCATCGGAGCTGCGATTGAGAGCCAGACGGTCGTGGTCCCAGCGGCCCTCCGCCACGATCTCCTCGAGCCGCCAGGGCCCGGGGGCGAGGGCCGTATAAATGAGACCGGGGCCGTCCCCATTCGCCCGGAACGCGCCCCGACCCTCCTCGTCCCTTACCTCGTACCGGCGGCCCGCGAGCACCCGGGTGTCATCCCGCGGGTCCAGGGGGAACAGCACCCGCAGTCGTCCAAACGGGTCGTAGTTGAGGACCAGCAGATAGCCGTCAACCTCGGCATCCACTTGAACCCGAGCCAGCTCCCCCTCACGGAACCGACGGTCGCTGTTCATCCAGAGCCGCACCGGAGGCTCCACTGTCGGGGTGGGACGGGCTTCGGGGGCTGTTGCCGGCGCGACAATCGCGCCGAGCAGGGGGAGCAAAGCGGAGAGGATGGTCATAGGTCCCTCCATTACCGCTGGCGGAGCACGTACGAAAACGACACCATCGGAGTCAAGAATACAATATCCAGTTCCATGCCATCCGCTTCGCTGGCGTAAGTCTTTATTCGGCCACTACTTGACATATCTGCCCTGGCTGCCGAGTGTCCGCCCAGCGGGACATTTCGGAGGACGCTTCGATCCTTTTCGGCTACGGTCGGCGGTGCCAGTACATCCGCATTTCTGAAATCCGCTCCCCCTCGGTCTCGCAAAAGAGCGCCCCCCTGGCCTCGACCCATTCTCCGGTGCGCCGTCTCCGGAAGAGAGCCTTGAACTCGGTTGAAAACCACGGGCCGGCAGTGTAAATCTCCCCGGTTGTCACGGTGATCTCCGCCTGGTTGACGGGTACCTCGCTCCAGTACCGGCGGATAGCCTCCGCTCCCCGGAGCGGTTCGGCGAACGGCGTCTCGAGGAAGGTCGCCTGTTCGCTGAAGACCGAGCTGATGAGGTCAAGGTTGGTCTTCGACCATCCCCGGGCAAACGCGTCCACCAGCTCCCGGGCCAGTTCCCGGGTGGGTGCCGCGTCGGGGGGGGGGGG
>DATECI010000060.1:0-2195 GCA_035286985.1 Gemmatimonadales bacterium | reverse complement strand
GGGAGGGCGCAGCTCCCGAAAACGACCGTCTTCCCATTCCAGGCGAGGTAGCTTGCCATCCCCCGCCACAGGAGATGGAGGACCCGGGAGTTCCGATGATCCTTGGCGATACAGGCCCGACCCGCCTCGACGGCTGCGTGTCGCAGCGAATCCGGCAAGGCGCTGATCTCGAAGAGGTGAGCGGAGGCGTACCCGCCTTCCTCCGCCATCTCGGCCGTCTGCATGCGGTAAGTACCCACGACCTCCCGGCTTTCCCGATCCTCGATCATCAGATGATGGAACCGGAAGTCGAATTCGTCCTCGTCCAGTCCGGTGACGTGGCCGTCATCCCGCCCGATACCGTGTTCGAGGTGATAGACCGCGTAGCGGAGGCGGAGAATTCGCTCGAGCTCGGCATCGGTCCGGGCGAATCGCAGCAGATACCGCCCCGCGGACACCGTGGATGTCGGGATGGCCCAGCCGGCGGCTGGAAAGGCGGTGGTTAGGGTACGACCTGTCATCAGTAGTCGTTCGGGTGCAAGTCTTGTCGGTCCGGGGACACGGAAGCGGCCCTAAACCGCCAGGCCGCCCCGAGAACCTACTCCAGAATGCCATTCCCGGAAGACCACCCCACCCGGCAGGCCTGCCGGCCCGGAATGGCCGACAGGCGATACCCCGGTGCCGGAGGGGCCTCGGGGCTCTCAACAGCAATGCATATGCCACCCGGCGCTCGCTTCAGCCCGACTACCTTTCTTCCGTTCCGTTCTGTCCAAAGGTGGGACCGTCCGACCTCAGGGAGTCTCCATGTCACGCCTCCTCCGCCCGGGTTACGCTTCCGTCCTGTCGCTGGTTTTCCTCTTCGCCGTTCGGCCCGCCGCGCTCCTCGGACAAGGTCTTTCGATCGCCGAACGGACCAAGGGCCTCACCCGGCTCGACGGCTTCATCCCGATCTATTGGGATCCCGCCGGCGGCAAGCTCTGGCTCGAGATTCCGGCGGCCCGGATGAACCAGGAGCTGCTCTATATCACCGGGGCTTCCACCGGGCTCGGCTCCAACGACATCGGGCTCGACCGGGGCGAGATCGGCCGGGAGAGGATCGTTCGCTTCCAGCGGATCGGCAACAAGATTCTGATGATCCAGCCCAACTATGGCTTTCGCACCAGCAACCCGGATCCGGCCGCGGTGCGCTCGGTCGAGGAATCGTTCGCCGTTTCCACGCTCTGGGGCTTTCGAGTGGAGGCCGAGTCGGGCGGGAGCGTGCTGGTGGATGGAACCGACTTCGCGATTCGGGACGTCCACGATGCCATCGGCGCCCTGGCTCGCGCCCGCCAGGGGACCTACCGCCTGGATGCTTCGCGCAGCGCGATCTTCCCGGAGCAGACCAAGGGCTTTCCCCGGAACACGGAGATCGAGGTCTTCCTGACCCTGACCGGCGACAATCCCGGAGCCTGGGTCCGGGACGTAGCCCCCACTCCCGAGGCGCTGACCCTCCGGGAACGGATCTCGTTCGTGGCACTGCCCGATTCCGGTTTCCAGCCCCGCCGGTTCGACCCTCGGGCCGGCTTCTCCAGCATTTCCTACGTGGATGAGAGCGCCCCGCTCGGTGCCCCCATGACCCAGCGGTTCATCGCGCGACACCGGCTGGAGAAGCGGGATCCCCGCGCGGCAGTAAGCGAGGCGGTCAAGCCGATCGTGTACTACCTGGACCGCGGCGCCCCGGAGCCGATTCGCACCGCGCTGCTCCAGGGTGCCCGCTGGTGGAACCAGGCGTTCGAGGCGGCCGGCTATCGGAACGCCTTCCGGGTGGAGCTGCTTCCCGAAGGCGCCGACCCGATGGATGTCCGGTACCACGTCATCCAGTGGGTGCATCGCGCCACCCGGGGCTGGAGCTATGGCAATTCCGTCACCGACCCCCGCACCGGCGAGATCATCAAGGGCCACGTGACGCTGGGCTCGTTGCGGGTTAGACAGGACTACCTGATCGCCGAGGGGCTGCTCGCGCCCTACCGCCAGGGCGACGAACGGGCCCGGGCCGCCGAGGCGATGTCGCTTGCCCGGCTCAGCCAACTCGCGGCCCACGAGGTCGGCCACACCCTCGGCCTCCAGCACAATTATCTCGCGAGCACCGCGAATCGGGCCTCGGTCATGGATTGCCCGCACCCCCTGGTCCGGCTCGGCGCCAACGGGCAGATCGATCTGTCCGACGCGTATGCCAC
>DATECI010000059.1:0-4892 GCA_035286985.1 Gemmatimonadales bacterium | reverse complement strand
CGGGGCAGCGAATGGCATCCCTTCCAGACGATCGTGGCGTCGGGCCCCCGGAGTGCACTGCCTCACGCCCGCGCCAGCGCCCGCCAGGTCAAGGCGGGGGAGTGGCTCCTGTTGGATTTCGGGGCCCAGCTACGGGGCTACTGCGCCGATCTCACGCGTACGGTGGTGGTCGGACGCTCCGATTCGCGCCAGCAGGAAATCTACGGCGTGGTGCACGATGCCCAACGCCGGGCCCGGGAGGGGATCCGGCCCGGCATGTCGGGCAAGGAAGCCGACGCCCTGGCGCGGGACCTCATCGTGGCGCGGGGATTCGGCGAGGCGTTCGGGCATTCCCTGGGGCACGGGGTTGGGCTGGAAGTCCATGAGGCGCCGCGGCTTGCCGTCACGGCCCAGGAGCCCCTCCCGGCCGGCGCCGTAGTCACGGTGGAGCCGGGTATCTATCTTGAGGGGTGGGGGGGCGTCCGCCTGGAGGATGACGTTCACCTCATGCCGGAGGGTCCGCGGTGCCTTACGGATGGGCGGACCGAATTGCGGGAACTTCATTGAGTCATCCCTGCTTGTTCACAAGCCCGGGCGGGAGCGCATGCACCCATGAGACCGGACGAACTGAAGGAGCTGGCTCAGCTGATTCAGCTCTTGCGCGAATCGCCTGAAATCGGCTCGATCGAGCTGCGAGGGCTGTTTCGCAAGATGGTGGTGACCCGGAATTCGGCGGGGCCGGCTCCGGCCATCTCCCATGGGAGCGCTCCCTCGTTCCCTCCCCCCGTGCCGGCAGGGGCGGAGGCGCTCCGGGCTCCCCCCCCGGCTGCTCCGGCCTACAAGGAGATCAAGTCCCCGATGGTGGGCACGTACTACTCCGCGCCGGAGCCGGGGGCGGAGCCCTATGTCAAAGTCGGGACACGGGTTTCGCCGGGGCAGACGGTCTGCATCATCGAGGCGATGAAGATCATGAATGAAATCGAGGCCGAATTCGGCGGGGTGATTCGCGAGATCCTGGTCGAGGACTCCCAGCCGGTCGAGTTCGGCCAGGTGCTATTCCGGGTGGATCCCCATGGATGAGACCGAGCCGGTCGAGAGCCCGTCCAACGCTCCCTTCAACTTCAAGGCGGCCATCTCCCAGATGGTGCAGCGGGCGGCGTCGGACCTGCACCTCAAGGTCGGCCGTGCCCCCACCATCCGGGTCAACGGGGAGCTGATTCCGTTGCCGATGCATCCGGTGCGGCCGGAGGAGCTCAAGCACCTCGCCGAACAGGTGATGACTCCCCGCCAGATCAAGGAGTTCGCCGAAAAGAAGGAAGCCGATTTCGCGATCGGGGTGCCGGGGGTGGGCCGGTTCCGCACCAACATCTACCAGCAGCGGGGCACCCTGGCGCTGGCCCTTCGGGTGATTCCCTACGAGGTAGCTTCGATCCGGGAGCTCAATCTTCCCGAAGTGCTGGAGGTGATCTCGCTCAAGCCTCGGGGACTCGTCCTGGTCACCGGCGTCACCGGTTCGGGCAAGTCCACCGCGCTGGCCTCGATGATCGACTACATCAACCGGCAATGCCGGGTCAACATCATCACGATCGAAGACCCGATCGAGTTCCTGCACCGCGATGCGATGGCGCACATCGCCCAGCGGGAGGTCGGGAGCGACACGCTTTCGTTCTCGACCGCGCTCCGGCACGTGCTCCGGCAGGATCCCGACGTGATTCTACTGGGAGAGATCCGGGATCTGGAGACGCTGGACACTGCGCTCAAAGCGGCCGACACGGGGCACCTGGTCTTCTCCACCCTCCATACCACGGACACGACTCAGTCGATCAGCCGGATCCTCTCGTTCTATCCCCCGCACCAGCAAGCCGAAATCCGGTCGCTCCTCTCCACCGCCCTGGCGGCCATCATCAGTCTCCGGTTGGTGCCCCGGTCGGACGGACGGGGCCGGGTGCCGGCGGCCGAGATTCTGATCAACACGGCGGCGGTCGCGGAGAACATCCGGAGCATCGAGAAATCGCTCAACATTCCTGAGTTGATCGCGGAGGGGTCGATCTCCTACCGCATGCAATCGTTCGACCAGTCGCTCATGACGTGGTATAAAGCCGGCGTCATCAGCTACGAGGCGGCGCTGCATTACGCGACCAACCCGAGCGAGTTCAGTCTCCGCGCCGCTGGGGTGACCACTGCCTCCGACCGGACCTTTGCCGATCCGGAAGCGCTTTCGGTGGAGGTTCCGCCGGGACTGAGCCGGAACGTCGCGCCTTGATGGCCCCGGCCACGCGCTAGATGTTCACCAAAGTGCTGGTCGCCAATCGCGGCGAGATTGCGCTGCGGGTGATCCGGGCATGCCGGGAGCTCGGGCTTCAGACCGTCGCGGTGTACAGCGAGGCGGACCGGGAGTCGCTGCACGTCCGCTTTGCCGACGATGACGTTTGCATCGGCCCGGCGCCGTCGCGCCAATCCTATCTCAACATCGCCCGGATCATCGCCGCGGCCGAAATCACCGGGGCAGACGCCATTCACCCCGGCTATGGGTTCCTGGCGGAGAACGCCGAATTCGCCCAGATCTGCCGGGCTTCGAACATCACCTTCATTGGGCCCCTGGCGGAGCAGATCCAGGCGATGGGGGACAAAGCCTCGGCTCGCCGGCTGGCCTCCGAGGCCGGGGTTCCTACGATTCCAGGTTCCGAGGGAATCCTCGAGGATGCGGAGGCGGCGCTCCCGGTAGCCGAGCGGCTCGGCTTCCCGGTCCTCATCAAGGCCTCGGCTGGAGGGGGCGGCAAAGGGATGCGAATCGCGCGGGACGCCGACCAGTTCTCTCAGATGTTCTCGCTGGCCCAGAACGAGGCGCTGGCGGCGTTCGGCAACGGCGATGTTTACGTGGAAAAGTTCCTGGATCGGCCCCGGCACGTGGAAATCCAGGTGATGGGCGACACTCGGGGACGGGTGGTGCACCTGGGTGAGCGGGACTGCTCGATCCAGCGCCGCCATCAGAAGCTGATCGAGGAGAGCCCCAGTCCTGCGGTCACCCCCGAGCTTCGGGCCCGCATGGGCGAGGCGGCGGTGCGACTGGCCTCGGCCATCGGCTATCTGGGCGCGGGAACGGTGGAATTCCTGCTCGACCCGCGGGGCTGCTTCTATTTCATGGAAATGAACACCCGGCTTCAGGTCGAGCACCCGGTGACCGAAATGGTGACCGGCTTCGACCTCGTCAAAGAGCAGATCCGGATCGCGGCGGGAGAACCGTTGAGCCTGCCGCCCGAAGCCAACGGGCTCCGGGGGCATGCGATCGAGTGTCGGGTCAACGCCGAGGACCCGGCCCGGAATTTTCAGCCGAGCCCGGGACAGATCACCGCCTATCACCCGCCGGGCGGCCCCGGGGTCCGGGTGGATACCCATGTCTATGCCGGCTACACGGTCCCGCCCTACTACGATTCGTTGATCGCGAAGGTGATCGTGCACGGGCGGGACCGGAGGGAGGCGTTGGCTCGGATGGGCCAGGCGCTGGACAGCTTCATCCTCGAAGGCGTGACCACGACGATTCCGTTCCTGAGCCGGCTGATTCGCCATCCCGAGTTCGGGGCCGGATTGGTGGACACGGGCTTTCTCGAGCGGGAATTCGCTTCCGAACCATGACGCTGGATGTGTTCTTCGCGCCCGCTGGCCTCGCGACCCAGGAGGTCGCGGGGCGTCCGGTGTTCGTGGTGGACGTGCTGCGGGCGACCACGGTCATCTGCGCGGCCCTGTCTCGGGGAGCCCGGGCCGTCGTTCCGGTGGCCACGGTCGAGGAGGCCTCGCGGCTGGCCCAGACGCTCGGTCCTGACGCAGCGGTACTGGTCGGCGAGCGCCACGGGGAGCCGATCGAAGGCTTCGACCTGGGGAACAGTCCGATCGAGGTTACCGAACAGCGGGTCCGGGGGAAAACCCTGGTGATGACGACTACCAATGGCACCGGGGCGCTGCTCGCCACCCAGGGAGCCTCGGAGGTCTACGTCATCGCGGCGGTTAACCTCACGGTCGCGGCGGCGCGGGCGCGGGAGATTCTTCTGGAGCGAAAAGATCTGGTGATTCTCTGCGCCGGCCGGGAGTCTCAATTCGGACTGGATGACGCCTACGCGGCGGGGCGGCTGGCTCTCCTGGCCCTGGACGGCCGCCGGCGGCGAAAGGGGCTCAACGACGGGGCTCTGGTGGCGCTGGATCTGGCGCGCCGGTATCGCAGCTGGGACCGCCCGCTGTTGCGCTCAATGGCGGGACGGCATCTGGTCCACCTGGGCCGGGGCGCCGATGTCGCCGATGCGGGGCGGGAGGATGCCTACCCGGTGCTCCCGCTTCTCCGGGACCGGCGGATCACGCTGGAGGAGCGATGAGCCCCGAGGATCGCCGCCGCTTCGGCGCGGTGATTGCTCTGGCGGGGGGCCTCTTCATCGGGCTGGCCCTGCTGCCTGCGGTTCCGACAGGGCCGCTGGGGCGCGGGTTAGGCAGCTTCCTGTGGCGCGGGCTGGGCGCCGGCGCGGTGGGACTGCCGCTGCTCGGGCTCGGTCTCGGGCTGGCCGGGTTCGAGCGAATCCCGCGGCTGGACCTGAAGCGCGTGGCCATTCTGCTCACCGGGCTGGCGCTGCTGGTGCCCTTTACCATCGGGGTCCTGGCGAATATCGGACCCGCCGAGTTCGATCCGCCGCTGGCCGAGTGGGCCTGGCCGGCGCGACTGACCGGCCTACTGCCCGGGTTTCTGGCCCGGGGCGTGGTGCAGCTGATCGGTCAACCGGGGGGTATCATCCTGGCCTTTGTGGCGCTCACCGGGCTTACCCTGGCGTCATTGGCGTGGCATCCGTTGCATCGGCTGGAGCGCAAGCCGGACCGGGAGGACGGTTGGACGGTCGGCCAGTCAAGAGCAACCACAGATTTCACAGATTACG